>JAGGYK010000296.1 GCA_021162585.1 Deltaproteobacteria bacterium | reverse complement strand
CCCTGATCCCTGACCCCTATTTTCATATAATAAACCTCGGGTATCTGGCGCTGCACTTCCCACAGATCAAGGAGATAGATCTAAACCCTATTATTGTGGTAGATGACTACCCTAAGGTGGCAGATGCCTTGTTTATAATGGAGGTCTAAATGGATATTGAGAAGATAAAAAAGATGATAGATATCTATCCTGAAAAGGGAAGGCTACCTTGTCCTGTAGCCCATTATATTGCGGTGTATCTCTCTATCCCTCCCATTGAGGTGGGCAGGGTTGCTACCAAATTAGGTATAGGTATCTATCAATGTCAGCTTGGCCTGTTTGGTTATGGCAGAAAAGGCATATCGAGCTACAAGGTCATCGGCAAAAAGGTTGAGGTCCCAGAGAAATTCAAGGCCATTGTAGAAAAAAAGGCAATGCGCCAGGGGGGGAAGGCAAAGATCTCCTGTATCCAACTCTGGCAGATTGCAGATGAGTTAGGAATAAACCGCTTTGAGGCAGGTAATGCAGCAGATGCCTTTGGATATAAGATAACACCCTGCCAGCTAGGTTGCTTTTGATTTATCCTTGGGAGGGATAGATTGATAGACCATAAGGACAGGTTTATAGGATCTCTCTTGGGGACCTGCATCGGTGATATTCTGGGTGCCCCTGTAGAGGGTTATTCTGGTGATGAAATCTCAGCTAGTTTTGGACAGGTAGATAGATTTATTCCCTCCTCAAGGGGATATGGCTGCTATACAGATGACACTCAGATGACTATTGCGCTTGCCTTATCTATCATTAGATGCGGCGAGGTAGATCCTGAAGACTGTGCAAGAAGCTATGCCCAGTTATACGAATCAGGTAGAGGTTATGGCTGGGGTGCTAGTTTAATACTTAAATCTTTGAAGAAAGGTGCAGATTATAGACAAACAGGCAGATCTCAATTCAGGCAGGGTTCTTTTGCAAATGGTGGTGCCATGAGGATAGCCCCTGTAGGGCTTGTATACAGGGACAAAGAGGATAATGACTTGAGGCGTGCGGTATATAATGCTATTATGTGCACCCATGTACACCCAGAAGGAATAGATGGGGCTGTTTTGCAGGCTAGTGCAGTTGGTCTAATGACAAAGATAGAAGATAAACATCGGTTTGACCCTGAAGTGTTTCTTAAGGTTCTATTTAATGTAGCCCAGACAGAAGTCTTCAAGACCAGGATAAAGGCACTTGAGGAGATATTGGACCTCTCCATCCCTGACAGGGATGCTATCTCTATCCTTGGTAATGGAGTAAAGGCATCTCAATCAGTGCCATGTGCCCTCTTGGCTACCATTAGATACTATAAACGTCCTGAAGATGCCATTATAAAGGCAGTTGGTTTTGGCGGGGATACAGATACAATAGGTGCAATGACAGGTGCACAGATAGGGGCATTACACGGAAGTGGCTGGATACCTGCACATTGGTTTGATAATATAGAGAACAACAAATATGGAAGGGATGATATAATAAACATTGCAGGTAGACTTTCCGATATTACTGTATGAAGATATTTTCAGGTGGGCAGTCCGCAGGGGCCTTTCGCGCCGAGAGATGATTTCAGATACATCATCGGCTTGCTTACGGGCGCATTCAAACTCACCTGCCTTCGGCAGGTTCAGACAGAAGAATGCGCTTATCCTTCAGCTTCGCCGTGATGTATTCACTGAAATCCTCTAATGGACGCTCAAAACCCCCACGAACTGCCCTTTCGGTCATCCCGAGAATATTTTCATCATTTCCGCCATTGGCGGACAGACATGAGGGTTTGTATGGTTATTATGAAAAGTCTTTATTCCGAGGAAGAGATAAAAAGGGCCTATAAAGATATAGATGAGCATATAAAGACAAAATATATCATTACTAAATATTCTACAAACCCATCAGATATAAGAGATGTTGCGCTTGATGGATTAGGTCTTTCAGAGACGAGTAATGTATTGGATATTGGTTGTGGCTACGGCTTTTTTATCGAAAGGTTAAAGGGTTTGCTTAAAAGAGGGGCCATCATCACAGGGCTTGATGTCCTGGAAGATAATGGGGCTCCATTCTTAGATAATGTTTCTAAGGCAGGCTATAGTGGTAGGTTTATTAAAGGTAGTGCAGACATTGTTGGAGATATAGAAGATAGTATATTTGATCTTGTTATAGCAAGTTACTCCCTATATTTTTTTCCCCACCTTATAAAAGAGATATCAAGGATACTACGTCCTGATGGGTTATTTATTGCAGTTACACATTCTAAGTTTTCTATTAACGAGGTCATAAGGCTCATATTCTCTGCCATGAAAAAGGAGGACATATCTCCGCCTGAGACAACCAGCATCTTCAGGCTATTTGAGGCATTTTCTTTAGAAGATGGAAAGTCACAGTTAGGGTCTTATTTTAAGAAGGTGGAGAGGATCATATTCAAAAATGCCCTGATATTCCCCTTAGAAGGTGTAGAGGAGTGTATATCCTATTTGCACATGAAACAGCATCTTCTGTTTAAGGAAGTGCTTTGTGAATCTTCTCAAAAGGCTGAAGATATGATAAATCATGTTTATCAGGATATCTATAGGCACGTACAGCAAAAAGGCGCCTTTAAGATAACAAAGGATGATGCCATATTCAGGTGTTTTAAACCTAAGAATATTTAAATGAAAAAAGTAGAGGGCATGACAAGACAAAGGAAATATTGTTGTTATTGTGGGGGAGATATCCTGCACAAGGACATAGGAGGTAAGCCGCGGGAGTATTGCCCTGAATGTGATACAGTATTTTACGAGAATCCCCTGCCAGTTGCTAGCAGTATCCTGGTGAATGAAGACAGAGAAGTGTTATTAGTAAAGAGGAGAAACGAACCATACAAGGGCATGTGGTGCTTGCCTATTGGTTTTGCCGAGACAGGGGAGGACGTTCATGATGCTGCCCTTAGAGAGCTAAAAGAAGAGACTGGAATTGTTGGCGAGATAGTTCGGCTCATAGATGTAGATACCATAAATAACTATTTTTATGGGAGCCTTGCCATAGTCACCTATGAGGTTCGAAAAGTGGGGGGAGACATTAGTCCTGGTGATGATGCTATAGATGCAAGATATTTCCCTATTATAGATCTCCCTTCACTTGCATGGTTATCTAATGAAAAAGCTGTTCAGATATACATTGATTATTACAAGGATACCTGGGCCATGCTTGATTCATTCAAACAACTTTTTCCTGAGATCAGTGCAAAAGGGGAGGTTCCTGCCCCCAAGGGTAGGGCCCAAAAGGCATTTTTGTCCGATGTCCTCATAAAGATTATAGATAGGGATATTGGAATAATATCTGGGATGTGGGCAAAGGGAATAAAGACAGGTATACCAAATCTGGAATCTCATCTAAATACACTTGTGGGGGTAAATAAAGGTATCCTTAAAGGTGTTCAGGTGTGGCTAGGGCATAGGCAGAAGGTATGCTTTGAGGATTTTATAGATACAGGAAGGCTTTTAAAAGAGTTGCAAATCCCCTTGCCAGATGTCTTGAATGCTATGGCATTAAGTAGAAAGGCTATCTGGGTTCATGTCCTGAGGAAAAAGATACTAGGCTCACCTTTGGAGATATATACTACATTGGAATTAAATAACAGGATCATACTCTTTTATGATAAGATTGCCCACTATGTATCACTGGGTTATTTTGAATAGGGTCTTCTCCAGATGTAGAAAAGGTTCAGTTTCGGAACTATGATAGCAAGGATTATAATTTTTAATACATCTCCTGGCAGAAATACCAGTAGGCCTGCCTTGATGGCCAGTATGATTGCATCTGGCTTATTCAATATATACCGCATATAAATGGCCAGGTAGGGTACTCCTACCATATATATGGCCAGCATGCCTAGACAAGAAGCAATAAAGATATTAGCGGGTTTATACTCTCTGTTTTCCATAAATGACCCAACTGCAAGGGGGGCAAGTATAAAACCAATGAGATAGCCAAATGATGGCCTCAATACATATGATAGTCCCCCACCACCGGAAAATACAGGTAGGCCCAGGATCCCTACCAGGAGATATATGACCTGGCTTAATGCCCCGGCCTTTGGCCCGAGTATAAGACCTGCCATTATTACAAAGAATGACTGCAGGGTTATAGGCACAGGAGGAATGGGTATCCTTATAAGTGCACCTGATGCGGTAAGTGCTGCAAATATTGCTATTAATGCTATTTTATGAGGAACGTAAGGTTTATTCATACGAGTTTTCTATCATTGAATACATATTTGCTGCAAGATATCATTATGCTGAAATTATTGTTGAACTGTGATAATATATTCTAGTATAAATTTCATATCTTTCCAGAAAGTCTTTCAGGGGGTGTGTTATGGCTATAAAGATTACATGGTTAGGCCATGCAAGCATAATGGTAAGAAGTGGCTCAAAGACCATATATGTTGATCCATGGAAGGTAAAAGGAGACCAGCCAAAAGCAGATATAATCTTGCTTACCCATGATCATTATGACCATTATTCAGAAGATGATATAAGTGCGCTTTCTTCAGATACTACTGTCATAGTTGGACCAAAAGGTGTGCCTTTGGCTAAGAATGTGATTGGGCCAGGCGGGTCTATAATGGTGAAAGACATTAATATAGAAGCCATACCTGCCTATAATATTGACAAGGAGTTTCACCCCAAGGAAAACAACTGGGTTGGCTATATATTTACCCTGGATAATAAACGGATATACCATGCAGGTGATACTGATAGGATACCAGAGATGAAGGATCTCAATGTAGATATAGCTATTATACCTGTAGGTGGGGTCTATACAATGGATGCTCTATCTGCTATAGATGCTATTAATGATATAAGGCCAAGGCATGTAATACCTATACATTTTGGTGATATTGTTGGTAGTAGAGAAGATGCAGAAAAACTCTTGAAGGTGACAACATGTAATATTCATATCTTAGATCCAGGAGAAACACTGGATCTGGATTAGATTTATGGAAGATATCCTTTCTCATGTAAAGTATGTATTCCAGAATGCGCCATTTGGGATAGTGGCCCTGGATGCCAAGGGGATTATCATATATACAAATCCTCAATTCGACTCTACTGTGTTATCATCCGAGATGTCCTTTATAGGTAGGTCTGCTTATCAGGTAATCTCGGAATTGATATGGGATGAAGGTGTTATTAAGAATATAAAAAGGCTTATTACAACAGGTAAGCCTTTTTATATAATGGTAGAGACATTGAGTTCACCCAAAATTAAGGGTGCAGAGTTTGTAAATATCAATGGATATCAGCTTCATAATATATATATACTTGTGATAGCCCTTGAGAGCGGTAGTTTTAAGAGAGAAAGCAGATATAAGAAGGTAATCCAGAGTGCATCTGATGCTATCATTATTATGAGGGGTGGTGTAATAACCTCCTGCAATCCTGCATTTTCAAATATACTTAAAATGCCAGTTGAAGACATAATAGGACATCGCTTAGCCGAGTTCGTAGAAAAGGGTGATGAAGATACACTTTTACCATTGAAACAAGACCATATAAAGGAGTTTGCTGCAAGAGTTAATATCACTACAAGGAAAGGGCGCAGGATATTAGGAGGGAAATTTCATTCTATAGAAGATCGTCCTGGAACAGCTATGGCTATCTTAAGGGATGTAACAGAAAAGGTCTCTTTAGAAGAGAGGTTGGTGAGGCAGAATCAGGACATGGCTATTATAAACCTTATGTCAGAGACATTAAGTTCGTCTCTTGATTTAGAAGAAATACTGCAAAAGACTATGGGTAAACTTTTGGAGATTATGGATATAGAGATGGGGTGGATATACCTCCTGGATGATAAGAGGAATTTATTAAGATGTGTATATTATCATGGTATACCCCAGGATGTTGTAGCACAGATAGATGAATTGGAGGTTGGAGAAGGTATTGCCGGTAGTGTAGCAGCAATAGAGGAAACTATTATAATAGAAAATGTATCTGAGGACCCAAGGCTTACAAGGCTTATCGTAAAAGAATTGGGCATGCGCTCTTTTGTCTCTATCCCTTTAAAGTCCAGGACTAGATTGATAGGCGTGATGGATATAGCATCTTATAAGCCGAGAAAATTTTCTGTGGAAGATAAAAGGCTTCTGGCGACCATCGGTATCCATATAGGTGTGGCGGCTGAAAATGCACTTTTGTTCCAAGAAGTAGCCAGTACTTCAGAGAAACTCAAAAATGCACTTAAAATAATATGGGATCGTAACAATGAGTTGAGGAATATTGTCTATACTGTCTCACATGACCTTAAAAACCCGATTATAGCGATTAACGGATTTTGTAACCGCCTTATAAAATCTGCTGGATCAAAGCTCAACGAAAAGGAGCTGGAACACCTCAAGGCAATAAAGCAAAGCGGTGGGCATATGGAGAGGTTTGTATCAAATCTTTTAAACCTGTCTGCTGTGGATATGCTAAAAATCCAGAGCGAGAGGTTTTCCATAAAGGATGTTCTTGACGATGTTGTGAAACAGATTTCTTCGCAGCTTGAAAAAAAGCGAGGGAGGATAGTCATAGAAAACAACCTCCCAGCAATTGAAAGTGATAAGACAAGAATAATGCAGGTATTCTCAAATTTGATATCAAATGCGATAAAATATTCTCATCCAGATAGAAATCTTCTTATTCATATAGGATATGAATCTCAGGGCGGTGTGCATGTGTTTTATGTAAAGGATAATGGGATAGGTATACCTGCTAAACATGCAAACTCTGTGTTTGATACCTTTTTCAGGACTTATGAGGATATAGCAGAGGGCACAGGGCTTGGTCTGTCTATAGCAAAGAAGGCTGTAAACGCTATGGGTGGTGAGATTTGGTTGGAATCAAAAGAGGGCTTGGGTTCTGTGTTTTATTTTTCTATACCAGCTGAGGGCCCTATGCTTGGTGAGAGCGAATAGGAGATAGCTATTTTATCAGCTATCAGTAAGATAAAGAAAAACAACATGTTCGGTTGCAAAACCTTTGAGAATAGTTCGATATTATAAAATGGGGTAACTCCTGATACCCTCTTGACACTGATTTTAGTGGATTGTATAGGTTTCGAGTTATCAGGGCCGCTAGCTCAGGGGGAGAGCGCTACCTTCACACGGTAGAAGTCACAGGTTCAAATCCTGTGCGGCCCACCAGGGATCTTAATAAACTTACGCTAAGATGGAGGAAAAGGCAGGGCCAAATGGCACTGCCTTTTTGTTTGTCTCTCTAAGTCTGATTAGGCCTTCCTGAACTTCTTCCTTAATCCAACAAGACTAAGTAGACCAGTGCCGAGCAATAGCATGGTCGCGGGCTCTGGGGCATGAGTAACGGTAACATCAGTAACTCCCAGTTCAATGCTGGATGTGATGTCAACATGGTTTCCTGAGGAATATACCAGACCCTCGTTATGCCCTGTTATATCTGAGTATATGCCAAACTCTGCATTACCCACACCAAGGGCAGTGAAGTTCAACGTGGCCAGCAGGATGGAATCTGCGGTTATACCAGGAAAAGCAGAACCAGCAACATCGGTATCAGAAAAAGATGTCGAATTGTCATTAAAATCGGGACCAACGGTGTATGAGTCGAATTTGACTACAGAAGGATCGGTGTTAGTAAGGTCAAACCCGAAAGCCAGTACTTTATCACCCTCCAGAAGGGCCTCATTGGCCCACACCTCAATAGTGAAGGCCTCTCCTATAGTAATGTCGTCATCTAAGATATTAAGCCCTATACTCAAAGCAGAGGCTTGTCCCGCACTGAGTAGTATGACAAACAATGCTATCAATAACGATGAAAGTAACTTATTCTTCATTGTTGTTATCCTCCTATTGTTGCTTAAAGTTAATTTTGCATCTTATTTGGCCTATTGGTTATAGGCTTCGTAGCAATCATTCCATTTTACGTAGTCATCGTAAGTGATCTTTCCATCACCGTCATAGTCAGCTTCTTCGTTAAATTCTGAATCGCCGCTACAGGTACCTAAAGCGCTTTCGAAGATAGTGTAGTCATCTTCATCCACATCACCATCATGATCCAGATCACCGCAGAGTATGGGTACTGTAATGGAGCTTTCGGTGGTAAGCCCTGTTTCATCCTGAACCGAGTAAGTCCAAAAACCAGGGGCTACAGCTAAGATACTCCAGGACGTCTGTTCTGTCTCTCCAGGGAGAATGTCAGATAGGTCGTGAGTTGCTACCTCACCCGTATCTAAACCAAGACCGGAAGCTGCAGAAAGATCCAAAGTTAACGAACTGCCAATTATAGTTGAGTCAGTGTTATTTTGTAGGGATGCAATAACTGTAAAGGGATTGGACGACCATTTATTATTGACTACATCCAACTTAACTGGGCCAACTATACTTAAAATTGTATCAGCCCCGCTTACACCGCCACTCGTATTACTCTGTGAGGCATAGCCCCATGGTATATTGCTGCTTGAGTGACAACCCCATAGGGATAGGGTGAACAGGATTAAAAGAAAAAATGTTGTACATTTATTTTTTGCCATAATTCTCTCCTTTTTTCTTAATCCTTTGCTTTGGCTAGCATTAACCTACAAAGTCTTACGTTCCGTTATTCCCCCACCTCCTTTCTTATAACTCCTTTTAAGGAGCACGTGATTACAGATTACATGTCCACATATTAAGCAAAGATCATACCAATTTAACCATTTAAGTATTGGTTCAGATTTCTATTGTATTTTTGAATAGTTAACTCAAACAAAGAAAAACCAACCCACCCTGCGGAAAACCAGATATACTTTTAGGGAAAACTTTTACACACTTAAAGTGAAAGATTCTTCTTTTGTGAGAGGAGAGGTTTTGTTTTTAATGATCTAGTCTCCGTAGCCCCATACTCAATGCTATTTCGTGTGCCTTATATATCTCTTCTTGAGTGGGACGCCTGTTAATTTCAGGATACCCCTTTGCACCTCCCAAGGGTCTGTATTGTGCCATGATATTGATATATGTGTTATCAGGTAGGTTATCTTTGATAAACTTAAGTATCTCTGTAGTATCTTCTAGACATCCTGGCATGACAAGATGCCGTATAAGCAGTCCTTTTTTGGTGATGCCTTTGTTGTCTGTTTCCAGATCACCAACCTGAGAGTGCATCTGTCTTACTGATAGCCTATTCCAGTATGGATAGTCTTCTGCACTGCAATAGGTCTTGGCCTTTGATGAGGAAGCAAACTTCATATCAGGCATATAAATATCAATAATGCCATCTAGAAGCCTTATAACATCAGGTTTGTCATATCCTCCGGTGTTGTACACTATAGGCAGCCTGAGACCTTTCGCCCATGCGATCTCAAGTGCTTTCAGCACGGGATATAGTACATGGGTAGGAGATACAAGGTTGATATTTTCGCATCCAGCATTCTGGAGAGAAAGCATAAAACTGGCCAGCTCTTCCTGTCCTGCTACTTCTCCAATGCCGAGATGGCTTATGTCCCAATTCTGACAGAAGATGCACCCTAAGTTACAGTGTGTAAAGAATATAGTACCTGATCCGCCTGCCCCAACTAAGACACTCTCTTCACCAAAGTGAGGGCCAAAGCTACTTACAACAGCGTCTGTACCTGTAAGACACACCCCTTTCTCGCCCTTAAACCGGTTTACCCCACATTCGCGGGGACACAGGTCGCATCTTTCCATGCGCCCTGCTATTATTTCTATCCGTTTTTTTACCTCTTTTGATGCTATCTCTGGCACAGAGAAATAATACCATCTATTCCTAACCCGGACAAGCCGGAAAAGCTAAAAGCTTGAAGCTAAGTAACTGCTCAGGTTGTCAGATTCAGGGTTCACAGTTCACAGTTGGGCGCATCCAGGGCGACATAACGCTTACTCTGGACTTCCGTGTAAGACCAATCTGGCGTATCGCAAGAACCGGATGAACTCCGCATTCATCTCGGAATCAAACCTCTCTTTCATCAGCTTAACCCTGAACCCCGAAACTTTGAACCTGAATAGTTACAAAGCTAAAAACTAAAAACAGAGCATCGCTATAAGTTTTAAGAAGTTTAATTTCCTAAAAACGTCGCAAGCCCTTTATACAAAAGGTTTTGCGGACATGACAATAAATTCCTTTGCTATTTTTGCAAGAACTTTACCACTAAGGGACTTATAAGCGCCTAACACCTTTTACTCTTCCAGCACACTTCCCAATATAATCTCCCGATACATAAGAACACGGCCAGAATTAATAAACCGGCCATAAAGAAAGGCTCTGTGTTGAACTCAGTGTCAAGCCAACGGCCGACAAAGAAAAATAAAGATGAGGAAATGACAATAGTAAAACCCCAGGCGCTGATCATAAGTATCTGAAAGTTGCTTAATTTATCTTGATCCTTTCTGTGCATAGCCATCATGATATTTATCCTCCTTATCTCTTAACCCACCCTCACCTGCTGTGAAGGGGGGTGGGGAATAAGATCCCCACCGAGAGTTCCTTTGTCTGAACGCTTAACTTACCAGATTCTTAAGGGTATCTATGACCGGTGCAGTGAAAAGGGCGATAAGGATCGCGTAGAGAGCAAAGGAACCAACCGCCTCGCTGAGATATATCTTAGGATATCTGTATTTCAGAGAGACCATGATCAGGCCACCCATGATCAGGCATCCGAGGTGAAAGTAGGGGAAATTCCCTGTATCGGTAGCCACGTATTCTGCATAACCAAATGACACGGTTATCAATACAACAAAGGCCGTCATCAACAATGTTTGGAATATCCTTTTCATGATATACATCCTCCTTTATTGGTTTTTCATTTGCTTCCGCTTTACAGTAATGAAATAATCGTGCCATCCGCCGTTGGCAGAACAAATTTATGAAAATACTTATAACTTATTGATTATAAAAGGATTTCTCTTCCGCGTCGATCTCAAGGCTAAACAACCGGGGGTCAAAACAAGCAGGATTTTTAAAAGAAACGTTTAGTGGCATTGAATGAAATGTTCAATTATTAAAAGATATGGGCACATTCTTATGGCCAAAAACATTTTTGATCAGACAGACTACGGATACTGTCAACAGCCGATCAGTCTTTCTCGAAAGGGATCCCGTACCTTTCTAATTTCCTCTCAAAGGTGGGTCGAGAGATCCCGAGGATTTCACAGATCTCTCCCTTGTTCTTATTGGTTTTCCTTATGACTTCTCTGATATGTCTCTCCTCCACCTCGTCAAGGGTCAGAAACCTTCCGGATTTCATATGTGCGTCCTCTCCATGCTCTCCTTTTGCAACTTCGTCGGGGGCGATATCGAGAAGTTCAGGGAAGTCCCCCTTTCCGAGGATTTGCCCCTTGGCAACCACAGCAGCCCTGACCAGCAGATTTTCCAACTCTCTGATATTTCCAGGCCAGCTATACTTAAGAAAACTATCCATCACCTCATCAGATATCCCGGCTATTCGCTTGTGGAGATCTATATTTATCTTGGCCAGAAGATAATCGACAAGGGGCTTGATATCATCCCTTCTTTCCCTTAAGGGGGGTATGTTTATGGATACAATATTCAGACGATAAAACAGGTCATCCCTGAATTTACCTTCCCTGACCAGGGTTTTGAGATCCTTGTTGGTTGCGGCAATGATCCGTGCATTCACCCTTACCTTGTCTTTGCCACCAACCCTCTCGAACTCCATCTCCTGAAGTACCCTTAGGAGCTTGGCCTGAAGGTTTACGGACATCTCGCTGATCTCGTCTAAAAAAATAGTACCATAACGGGCAAGTTCAAACTTGCCCAGTTTTCTGCTGATTGCACCGGTAAATGAACCCTTCTCATGACCGAATAGTTCCGACTCAAGCAATGTCTCCACAATAGCAGAACAGTTAACCGCAATATAGGGCTCATCTCTTGCGGTGTTGTTATGGATAACCTTGGCAATTAGCTCTTTGCCTGTTCCGCTCTCACCCTCGATAAGCACCGTTGTCCTGCTTTGAGAAACGATTCCTATGGTCTTGAATATCTCTCTCATCTCTGTACCGGTACCAATAATATCCCCCACCTTGAAATCACGCGAGGGCTCCATGAGGAGCCCATTAATCTTCTTTTCCATCTCAATGGTATTTATCGCCTTCTTGATTGCTATATCGAGTTCATCAATATCCACAGGCTTATGAATATAGTCAAATGCCCCTTCCTTCATAGCCTTGATCGTGGTCTCCATATCATGATGAGCGGTTATCATTATAACCTTGACGTTTTCATCCTCTTTCCTCAAATCCTCGAGGATGGTGAACCCGTCTACATCGGGAAGCCTGATGTCAAGTATGACCACATCCGGACATGCCTCAACAAACCTTCCTAGACCGTCCGTACCGGTCAGGGCGGTATATACCTTATATCCTTCTTCAGTAAGATAGAGATCAAGTGTTTCGCAAATAGAACTGTCGTCATCGATAACAAGGATTTTTGACATAATAGTATCCCTCAATATAAGATGGCAGCCATGTGTTATTCGCTCATGGCTGTATGTACCTTCATATCTTGCTGGCTTATTGGAAGAGTTACTATAAACTTTGTCCCCTCTCCCTTAACACTTAAGATCTCTATCACCCCCCCATGCTGTTCTATGATCTTTTTGACCTGCGAGAGCCCCAGGCCGGTACCATACTTTTTTCTGGTAAAGAACGGGTTAAATAAATGGGGCAGGTCTTCTTTATCTATACCACACCCATTATCATCAATCTCAATCACCACTGATTCATTGCCAAGGCGTTTCGTGGATATCAAAAGGTTTCCTTCAACATCCATGGCATCAATGGCATTGTGATAGATGTTTAAAAATGCATGTTCCAACATCGCGGAATCAACGGTAATGGCCGGCATGTCTTTCTCAAATCTTGTCTGAACACGGATATGTTTATCTGATACTAATTTTTCCACCATTGCAAGGGCATGTTCAAGAATTTTCTTTATATCCGAAGATTCCTTTTTGGGCTCTGCAGGCTTGGCAAAAATGAGAATATCATTGACGAGCTTTTCGAGATGCTCGACTTCTCTCTGGGCAATCTTAAATCTTTTTAAATCATTGCCTGCAGGTTGTATTCGTTTTTCTAAAATTTTAAGGCTCATCTTGATGGAAGACAGGGGGTTTCTCACCTCGTGGGCAATACCTGCAGACAACTGTCCGACTGCAGCAAGTTTTTGACTCTCATAATATTTTTTTTCTAAATTCTTTAACTCCGTAATATCCCGCTGGACAAGGACATAACGGTCTGTTCCTTTTACAGGGCGCGGGGTTATCAGCAAATTTCTCTTTGAACCACTGCGTGTGGTTGCTTCAATCTCCCAGGGCAAAAATATGCCTTTCTTCGCATCCGCCCATTTTCTTAGAACAAGTTCTCTGTGTTCGGGTGCAACAAAATCAGTGAAATGCTTACCTTTTATCCCCTTTGAGCCTACCCCTCTTTCTCTTTTCATATCCTTACTTACATAATTGATGATCCCGTCACTGCTAAGATCAAATATCTTATCCGGCAGGCTGTCAACAATAGACTGGAGATAATTGTACAGTTCTTCCCTCTCTTTCCTGAGATTGATATTCTCTGCTAACTCATTCTGGAGCGTCTCGGCATATTCCCTTAAATGTTGGGCCATTTTCTCTTCCTTTGATACATCCTGAATGGTCTCAATGGCTGATATGATTTCCCCCTTCTCATCATAAATCGGGGCTGCTAAAAAATAGAGATACCGGTCTTTTCCTCCAAGGTTCTCAAAAAAATCTCTCGCTTCATAAGCCCCTTCGACCGTTTCCGATCTTTGTACGCTCTTGGTACCGTAATATTTTTTAAGAGCTTTAATATTATAATCAATGATAATGTCGGCAATAAGCGGACGTTTCTCACTGTAAAATGGACAATAGTGTTTGTTTGTGCCAATCATGTCTTTTGCATCATAACCTGTCAGTTCAGCACATGCCCTGTTCCAGAAAATAACTTTGTGCTCTCTGTTAATAACCAATGTGGGCACTGGAGAACCTTCGATAACCCCTTCCATGGCCTTCTTTTCCCTGATGAGTTTTCCCTGCCAGTCTTCTATTTCCTTGAGCCTTTTCAATTCTTCCTTGAGGCGCAATTGTTTTGCACCTGAACGGACAATTGACATGCCTATGATGATGGCTACGACAATAAGACTGGCAGCCCAGAGTATAATGTTTACAAAGGCTTCTCTAAACAATGAAATAACCGTATCATAGGGGGTAGAGCTGGCAAAGAACCATTGCTCATCATCCAGATAGATCGGTGCATAAGCTATAATCTTTTTTTCAATTTTTCCTTTATCATTACGTAATACATACTCACCATATCCTTTTTGCCCCTTGAGAAAAACTTTTTGAAAGGGTTCTCCTTTATCACCTGTAATAAAGCCCACATCCCTTCCGATTAGTTTCGTGTTAGAATGAACGATGAACTTCCCATTGTCATCAACTATCCAGAAGTTACTTGATGCATGGTCATTCGCTGAATTTACATAGCGATCGATAATCGTACTCAGCTTTAGGGTTGCAAAAACCAACCCGGTAAATTCCCCCCTTGCATTCAGTTCAGGAACACCGATTACTATCGACTTGAACCGTGTTTTTTCACCTTTACCCTGTTCTGGTATAGATAGGGCTACCTGACCAATATAAGGCTCCCTCATCTCTTTTATTTTTTGGAAAAAGAGATAACTCTCAAAGCTCTTACCTGCTATTGCTCCCATGAGAACAAGAGGGTACCCACAAAACACAATACCATCCTCATTTACTCTTGCAATAAGCTGAATCTTCCCTTCCAGATCGTCATAAATGGCCTTTATGATCTTGAGTGTTTCTTCAGGCCTTATCCCCTCCACTGACGAAAGCTTGGAGAGTATGATCATGCTTTGTTCGAGGCTGGCAATAAAGTCTTCGATTCCTGCTGCCACCCCATTTACAATGGTCTCCTGTTGGCGGCTAAACTGTTCTACCATGGCTTTTTCTCGGGCATGCTTGACAGTCAAGGCTAGTAGAATAATTAAGATGATAGTGGCTGATATTGTCAGCCAAATGGAAAACCTTACTCTGGTTTTAAAAAAACTTTTCTTCATCCTTAACCCAGGTTATATCCATAGTTGCCTTATGAAACAGCCGGTCTATTTCTTATTGAGGAAAGGTCGTTCATCATTCTTGACTTTCACTTTTTTTTCTTTCTTGTATTCTTTAACAGCAATCAATACATAAACACACACAGCTATACCTAAAGAAATGATAAGGGTAATCAATCCACTTTGGATTCCTATGACCCACTTGCAAACAAGCCAAGCAAGGAGATAGATTGCTAAGGATAATATTTCCCTCATCATGAACCCTCTTAAAGTATTTGATCTCTTAATGGGTCATAAACTCCTGCCCAGAAAGCCTTTAATTAACAAATACTACAGAGCTTACCAATAATTTTCAATAGAAATAATGAAAGGGAGATGGGTTTCATAAAACCATCCATGGTCTTTTCAACCGCTAGCAGTCAAAGGAAGGCTATCAGCTTTTAGCTTTCAGCTATTTTCGTATTTCACTTTTCGTTCAATTCATCAGGCCAATTGAATAAAATGTTAAACAGTATCTTCCCAAAACATTGTCTTCACTCCTTTGAGAAATGAAACAATAAGCAAATGATTATATAGTGTTAGCACAAAAGCTGTCTACTGAACCACAAATGGCATATCTGTTGCAGAAATGAATTGAAAAGTAGTTGTGAGGATGATACCTTTTTTCAAAGACATTAATGCGTACTATCAGGTACGGATTAAATTATAGATTAACCAGGAAAGGAGAAAAAAGATGTTACGGAAGTTTGAAAAAATGTTATTGTTTGTATTAACAATAGTAGCGGTTTTGTTAGTATCTTCACCAGTTGTGTTTGCCACGGAAGCCATTCCGACAGATGATTCTTTAATAAAAGTCATCTTCTCTGTGGGTGCCATGATCGGAGCAGGATTAGCGATGGGTTTAGGAGCTATCGGCGCCGGCGCAGGTATAGGTCAGGCTGCAAGCGGAGCATCCGAGGCAGTAGGAAGGAACCCAGGGGTTCAGGGAAAGATCATGATGACCATGATGGTTGGTATGGCCATGGCAGAATCAATCGCCATATATGCCCTGGTTATTTCGCTTATTCTTCTTTATATGAATCCCTACAAGACTTTTCTTTTTGGTTAGTTAATCAACTTTAAATAGTTAACTCCAAAATTAACAAAAGTTAGGGAGAGTAGACAATGGTAGAAACTACAGGAGGTAAGCGGTTTTTCACAGTGGCAAGGGTATTTCTCCTGCTTATCGTCATCCCCTTATTACTGATATTTTTTCTGATCTTCACCAGCATTTTTCAATTTGGGAGCACATCTAAGAGACGGGCTATTACTGTTCTGAATCAAAAATCCCAGGAAGAAATTCTGGTGCGAGCCACTACCGTGGCTGAAAACGTTGCCGATTTTCTGCGGGAAAGGCAAAGGGATATGCTGATTTCAACAATCCTGCCAACAACATCGGCGGCATATAAAGAGTTTATATATAAAAATAAGCAGGCTCTCTGGGCTAAGAAAGATGGAAGTATCGTCAAGGTTCTCGAACCCTTATACGTGGAGATGTCACTAATAGACAAAACGGGAAATGAAATCATTAAGATAGCTAATGGCAAAATCATGCCAAAGGACAAACTGGTGAATGTCAGTAATCCTAAAAACACCACATACAAATCAGAAGATTATTTTTTAAAGGCGAAGAATCTCAATAAGGGTGAAGTTTATATG
>JAGGYK010000049.1 GCA_021162585.1 Deltaproteobacteria bacterium | reverse complement strand
GCATATATGTGTATGCCCAAAATATGTATGGCATCCACCACAGTGATTTTAAAAGCCAAAGCCTCGGTCTCAGATAGAAACGTATATTTAAGCGATATAGCTGATGTGAAAGGAGGCAGGGCAGATGAAGTATCGAGATTATTTATAATGAAATCCCCCACTACTACGTTAGGAGCTAAAATATCAAGAAGATATATAGAAGAAAAAATCAAGAATACGTTTAGTGAAGACATAGCATTCAAAGGTGCTGAGGATGTATATGTTACTCAAAGATTCATACACATCCCAAGGGATCGGATCGAGGCAATCTTTAAAAGATCAATAATAAGTGCAAGCCCATGGCATAATAATGCCCAGATAGCTATAGAAAATATTAAGGTGCCTGAACATATTAAGGTCTTGGAAAGGAATAAGGATAAAATCCAGATAAGATTTTCAAAAAATGAAGACTTTAAAGGCCTGACCACAGCTACATTGATATTTGGTGCAAAATCATCCAAGCCTAAAGCCTTTCATATAAGCGCTATGGTAAAGGTTTTCGTAGACGCACCTGTAGCAACCTCGACGATTCGAAGGGGTTCTATAATATCACCCAAGGATATTGAGGCTAAAAGAATAGATATCACCCGAGCCCCACCCATAGTGTTTGACATGAAGGAATGCATAGGCATGCGATCAAAGAGCTGTATTAGAAAAGGATGCCCCATACTTTTATCAAATATAGAAAGACCACCAATTGTGTCTCGAGGTCAAGGTGTGATTATCGAAGCCGTAGGGGCAAATATTGCTATAAGAGATAAAGGAATTGCCTTAAAGGATGGATATCTTGGGCAGAATATCCCGGTAAAAAATATATCGTCGGGAAGAAAGATCTTTGGCACTGTTATTGCTCCTTCAAAGATAAGGGTAAACTTTTAGGGGGTATGGTATGAAGCTGAATCATGTAGTATTATTTATGAGTCTGACAATCTTGATGAGTGCCTGCGCACACAGGCAAGCTGAACCACTTATAGGACCAGAGACATTAACTGATCCAGTAGAACAACCAGAGGACGTGGTAATATCCCCTGGTTCGCTATGGTCGCCTAATGCACGTTTTGTAAGTATCTATAGTGATCCCAAGGCAAAAAAGGTAGGCGACATAGTCATTGTACAGATTGTAGAAAGCTCGTCTGCAAAAAAAGAGGTAAAGACCAATGCTGAGAAGACTAATAAAGTGGACAGCTCCATAACAGATATCCTCGGTCTTCCACTGGATGAGACATCAATTAAAGGCCGGTCTATAACCCCGAGTGTAGGTGCCTCCACATCCACTGATTTCGAAGGCGACGCAGATACCTCTCGCAAAGGTGATGTGAGTGGCACACTGCCTGCCAGGATAATGAGGATCCTCCCTTCTGATAATATGGTTATCAGCGGCAAAAAACAAATAAGGGTAAATGGTGAGATACAGTATATGATATTGTCAGGTATTATTCGACCTGAGGATATTAGTGCGAATAATACCATTTCCTCTACATGTGTTGCAGACATGAGACTGGATTATTATGGATCCGGCATCTTAGCAGACGCACAGCGTAGAGGTTTTATGTCAGGTATTATAGATAAGGTATGGCCATTTTGAGGTGGGATATGAGAAAGTCTATACTATTACTTATTATTATGCTCGCAATAACACAGCCTATGTACGGGGTTCGGATAAAAGATCTTGTAGAGATACAAGGGGTTCGTAAGAATAAACTTATAGGTTATGGCCTTATTGTAGGTCTAACCGGGACGGGTGATAAAGCTGGCTCTGAATTTACTCTCAGATCTATGGCCAATATGCTAAGAAATATGGATATAGTAGTAGATCCAAACCTGCTGAAAGTAAAGAATGTAGCTGCAGTAATGATCACTGCAAGTCTGCCACCATTTGCTAAAAGTGGTCAATATATTGATTGCACAGTATCATCTATTGGAGATGCAACATCGCTTTTGGGTGGCACCCTTATTTCAACACCTCTGTATGGACCTGACGGAAAGGTGTATGCAATGGCCCAAGGCCCTCTTTCTGTAGGGGGATTCTCTGTAGCAGGGGACACAGGTACAGGGGTGACAAAAAATATTCCCACAGTAGGAAGGATACCACGGGGTGCGCTAGTAGAGCGTTCCATTGAGTTTGGCCTGGGTAGCAGATTAAGCCTTATTATGAACAACCCTGATTTTACCACTGCCCACAGACTGGCCGGCGCTATAAATACATATCTGGGCAAAGACCTTGCTTTTGCAATGGATATCTCCACCATAGAAGTAGATGTACCAGATGAATATAGGGATAGGATTGTAGATTTTGTTGCACTAATAGAAAGGGTGGACGTGCTACCTGATACAAAGGCTAAAGTGGTTGTAAATGAGAAAACAGGTACAGTGGTCATGGGCGCCAATGTAAGGATCTCAACAGTTGCTATTGCGCATGGGAACTTAAGTATAAGGATAACAGAAGAACCCCAAGTTTCTCAACCACCACCTTTCTCTAGGGGCACTACTGTAATAACACCCAGGACAGGTGTAATAGCTGAAGAAGGTGGAAGGAGACTTATGGTGCTACCCAGCGGTACTACTATAAGCGAGCTTGTAAGTGCATTAAATGCTATTGGGATTACACCAAGAGATCTGATAACAATCCTGCAGGCCATAAAGCAAGCAGGGGCGCTACATGCAGCCCTGGAGGTTATATGATTCCAGAGATATCCTCACTGTTTCATCTTAGGTCGTCCAATCCAGAAGCGGCTTTGAAAAAGGCGTGCAAAGAGTTTGAATCTATATTTACTCATCAACTCTTAAAGGTTTCTGGGAATTCTATGCCAGAGGGGTATATAAGCCCTGGATTGTCAGGAGAGATTTATATGGATATGTTATTCATGTCTCTGGCACGTTCTGTATCAAAGGGTAAGGGACTTGGTATTGCTGATGCCCTGTATAACCAAATGAAGGACCATATAGATGGCAAGAAATGAGAAGATAAAAGGAGGGATGCTGTTTATTAAGAAAGTCTTTATCCTACCGATAAGACTATCAGGCAGTTTTTATGAGAATCAAAGGTATGAACAGCATTTATCCTTCCTTAAATAAGATAAGGGAAGGAGGTGAAAGGAGCCCTAGAAGATATATCAACAAGGGAGATACCACCTATCTGGCTGATACAAAAACCATACTGGATAAGCTAGTGAAACCACTCGTTAGAATGGATGAATTAAAAAGGGTAGAAGATCGTATAAATACTGGTTATTGGCCGGATCCAGTAATGGTAGCAGATAAAATTTTAAGGTATGCCCTTAAATGTATTATCTTTAATCTTGGGCTTTAAAGATTATGACTTCCAATAAGGTTGTAAAAGGACTTTCTGAAGAAAAAGATCTGGTATTAAGGCTTATATTACTCCTGGAGGAGGAATTGGAATTTATATCAAATGGAGAGGCTTCTAAACTGGAGGCATCCATGCCTCAAAAACAAAAACTCATTGATAAAATCATTGCTAACAGAGATTGCATAACACTATCTGACAAGATCCCAGATCGAGAAGATGCCTTCACTATAAGAAATCTACAGCAAGAGCTTATTGGTTTATGGAAAAGGCTCACAGGTCTCAATGAGTTGTCAAAAGGGCTTGTGAGAAAAAGGCTTTATGAGATTAATGAACAACTTAAACCCTTTTTTACCAGGCCTACAACTGGATATGACAAATCTGGAAAGACATCAAAGGACGCATCCAATATGATAAAGGTGGGGGTGTAGTATGCCAGGCATTGGTGGTGCATTAAATATCGCTAGGTGGTCTTTATACGCTTCCCAGCTGGCTGTAGAGGTAACCTCTCATAATATAGCAAATGCCAACACCCCTGGATATTCCAGACAGAGTTTAAGAGTGAGTGCAAATTATCCTATAACTATGGGGCCTGGACAGATTGGGACAGGTATAACAGCAAAAGAAATTTTCAGGGCTTATGATCAATTTATAAACGAGCAGATCTGCGAAAAAAGATCAGATTATTATTACTGGGATGCTCAAAAATGGAGCCTGGAAGAGA
Organism: Deltaproteobacteria bacterium; assembly: GCA_021162585.1. Lineage (GTDB taxonomy): Bacteria > Desulfobacterota > Desulfomonilia > UBA1062 > UBA1062 > JAGGYK01. The sequence goes on along the minus strand of JAGGYK010000049.1, from coordinate 12,723 downwards.
TCGAGATGATCTTCAACGAGAGTGGAGGATATGGCATAAACTATCTGATGAGTGAGTTCTGGAATGCATGGGGAGATCTGGTAAATAATCCAGATGGTGTTCCAGAAAGAGAGGCCCTGAGTGCAAAGACCAATAATTTAATCCAGGCTATCCGCAATATTGACTATAACCTCAGGTCGTATCAGAGACATCTGGATAGCAACATAAGGGGTTGTGTTGATAAGACAAACACTATTATAGATCAGATAGCAGACCTAAATCTCCAGATATCCAGTATCGAGATTGATGGTATGATAAATGCCAATGACCTGAGGGACCAAAGGGATATGCTTGTTGAGGAGCTCTCTGGATATATGGATATATCCTATTATGAAGAGGAACAAAGTGGTCAGCTTATGGTCTATGTACTGGGGGGCACACCACTTGTCTTGGGTAAAGATTCATACTCCCTATCCTATGAAAGGAATAGCTCTACTGGATATACAGACATATTCTGGAATGATATATCCGGCAGAACGGTGAATATAACCAATAAACTTGATGGTGGCAAGATTGCCGGATGGGTGGACGTGAGGGATAACAAGATAGATTCTTATCTGGATTCTATGAACACCCTTACAGAGGAGCTCATATGGCAGGTAAACTCCCTGCATTCAGAGGGGGTTGGGCTAAAGTCGGTAAGTGAAATGACAGGTACAGTAGAGATATCTGATCCTAACATCTCAATTGCTACAGCAGGATATTCATTTAGTGATAAATTTCAGGCGGGCGACTTTGATATAGTAGTATATGATTCTGATGGTAATGTGGTAGGTAGGAATAGTGTATCTCTGGCTGCAAATGCTACAGCAAACGACCTGATCACCGCTATTGGTGGAGTCGGCAATATGAATGCAGAAATTGATTCTGACAACAAACTTCATATATATGCTGATTCAGGTTATACATTTGCGATCAATCCCAATAGTTCATCAGATTCAAACAATGCCTTGGCTATACTTGGCGTAAATACATTTTTTTCCTGGGATGCTGATGCAGGTGCATTTACCCAGACTATAGACTTAAATTCAGTGGTGAGTTCAGATACTGAACTGATTGCAGCTGGATATCTAGATAGCGATAATAAGATAGCTCGAGGTGATAATCAAGTTGCTCTAAGCATATATGGCTTGCAGGATAAGGTTATAGATATTGCAGGCACCAATACTACACTGGATGGGTTTTATAGTTCTTTTGTATCCGAGGTTGGAGTGCATGTCCAGAATGCACAAATAAATGAAAAGTATAATGATACATTATTGGCGCAGTATATAAAGAGAAAAGAGTCTGTTACAGGCGTGAATCTGGATGAAGAAATGGCCAACTTGCTAAAATTTCAACATGCATATCAAGCTGCTGCAAGATTAATATCCATAACAGATGAGATGATGCAGACCTTGCTTTCTATAAAATAGTAGAGTAAAATTATTTCCTATAAAAGTATATGCCATAGGAGGGCGCATTGCTTATCTTGACACGGAAGGTCGGGGAATCGATTGCAATAGGGGATAACATCCAGATATATGTAGTAGATATTAAAGGATCTCAAGTAAAGATTGGTATAGATGCCCCTTGTGATATAAAGGTCCACAGAGAAGAAGTCTACCTTAAGATACAAGAAGAAAATGTCCTGGCATCCAGGGTGGTAAAGGATGATCTTGCATCTGTAGAAGATTTGGTAAAAATAGGCAAAAATAAGACTTGAAATAGCTTGATGTTTGAAATATCATTTAAGGCAAATTATTAGGAGGAGGTTAAGTTATATGCTAAATACAATTAAAACATTATTTACGGTCCCTTTTAAGGTTTTTCGTTTCATAATATATAACGCCTTTGTTTATGGTATTTTTTCAGGGACAAAATTTATTTGTAAAACATGTTTCAAAGCTACCAAGCTCATCTTCATGAATCCCCTGGTTATCGGCATAGTCCTGGGAGGAATTTCAACATACATCTTGATTGATGAAGATCGAAGGAAAAAGGTCTTAGGCATGATAGGCCTATAGGGACCAAATAAATAGTTAAGGAGGTATTTATTATGAAAAAATTTTTAGGCTTGGTTTTTGTATTAGCAGTAATAGGGGGTTTGGCCTTTGTCCTGGCTGATGAGGATAAGAGAAAAAAGATCCTCGAAATGGTAGGTTTGTAATCTTTAAGGGCCTTTGTACCCTTTTATAGCCTTCTTACAAAAAAATAGAGGTATTAGGACAAAAAGCCCTAATCCTCTATTTTTTTGATTTACTCTAATTTCTCTACAATAATTGCCTCTGCAGGACAAAGATCTGCTGCCTCTTTGGCATCTTCATAGCCATCATCGTCAAACTCACCCGCAGAGATATTGCCCTCCATGGAGCCCCCTACCACCTGAGCCTTACCATCTTCATCCTCTTCAAAGTGGTCAGGGTCCATGGAGAAACAAACTGCATCCTCGAGGCATTCATCTTTATTAACCTTGATCCTATATTTCATATTCCCTTTCCTCCTAATAAAGATTTATTATGCTTCTCATACACCTGAGATATTTATCTCAAAATGCTTAGATCCTCAGCCCACCACATATTTGAGAAACGGGTTTGCATAGAGCAGTATTAATTCTATGACCAATGCATATATGGCCAGAGACTCTATCATTGCAAGACCTATCATCAAGGCGGTAATAATCTTACCTGATGCCTCTGGATTTCTGGCAATACCCTCACAAGCTGCTCTTACTCCATTACCCTGACCCAAGCCTGTACCAAATGTGGCAATGGCCATGCCGAGCCCTGTAGCAATGGCTATCCATTTAAAGTAAGAAATCACCTCGGGCCCGACACTACCCTCGCTTGCAAGAAGTACAGGTACCCCGGCGAGCACAAAAGCTGCTGTAGCTATAAATAATAAACCAACTTTCTTCATAAAAACCCTCCTAAATTTTTATTATTTTAAATCTTTTATCTTTAGTGTCCTTCTTCCATTGCACCGCTTATATACATCATGGCAAGTAAAGTAAATACAATCGTCTGTATGAGTGCGGTAAATATCATCAATGCCAGGACAGGCATTGGGATTAAAAACGGGGCTAAGATCAGAATAATTACTAACACAAGATCTTCACCAAAGATATTCCCGAAGAGCCTCACAGTTAAAGACAGTGGCCTTGCAAGATGCCCTATAATCTCTATGGGTATCATGATCGGCGCCATCCACCAGATAGGGCCTGTAAATTGCTTTACATACTTCATACCATGCACCTTTATCCCTATAATATGAGTAAGAAAGAATACAACAATAGCCATGGATGCATTGGTATTAACGTTTGCTGTGGGTGAATAGAACCCAGGTATAATATCGCCAAGATTGGCGACCAGGATAAAGATCGCTAAGGTGGCTATCAATGGAAAAAATTTCAAGCCATCCTCACCCATAGTGTTTACAGTGAGGTCCTTTAGTCCTCCTATTGCAACTTCAAAGAAATTTTGCAACCTGCCCGGTACCATCTTGAGCTTCCGCACTACTATAAGTGATGCACCTATAAGTAGTAGCATATAAAACCACATATAAGTTATATGATACAGGTGATTCCCATCTGTGAGATTAAAATATTTCTCCATAAAGAGTGCCAAAGGATGCGTAATAAAATCAAGTAAAAGCATTGGATGTTCCATATCAATCTCCCCCTGCAAATAGATATGTAAAACATGCATAGCCCATAATACTAACCACGACCACAGATAGGCCTAAAAATAGCCCTATAACGCTGGCATGTGTCCATGTAAAGACTGCTACGACTGCAGCCCCTATGGCTGTAAGCCTTAAGATAAATCTTATTATCATGTAGGAAGTCCCTTTATGGGCGGGTAATTTAACAGCCCTACGCGCATGTCTACTCATCCACTGGAAATTTGCCAGACATATAACTCCACCCCAAAAGACCCCCAAAGCAAAAGTCTTGTCTGCAATCAATAAAGTAAATATACATAATGTTAGCCAGATAATAAACGATAGATACTCTATTCGTTTTTGTACAATATCCTTGGTGTTAGGTGCTTCTACCTGTGCCATCTACTTCTTACTTCTCCTTAAAGAATCTCATGTATGTCTTGTACATAATCCTGAATCCCGCAAGTATACCACAAAATATTAATAACAGGGTGAATATAGGCTCGGTTCCAAAACGATTATCCAAATACATCCCTCCAAAAAGGCCTAAAACTATAGAAATCACCATGGCAAAACCCATGGTGGTAATATCTGCTACCTGTAAGTACATCCTTTTTTTATCTTTATCTTTATCTTCCATACAATTACCTTTGATGGTTTCGCAAAAAGTCACTGAATATGTCATTGCGAGGAGTAAAGCGATGAAGCAACTAATAATTTCAAATGGTTATGCAATACGAGATTGCTTCGCTCGCAATGACGTCCTTTCAGACTTTTTACAAGTTCATCACCTTTAACTAATAAAAAATATAATAATGAATACTCATTCATATTGCAAGCAGGTTTTTTGTATGAAAACAGGCACAAAGTTTTGTAGGGGCCTTTTGCCCTCATCGGCCCGTTTAGGGAAACGGGCCCTACATTGTGATACGTTCATTTTCATACTTGGTTGTGAGCGTGGATCGCTCATGCGCGTTTATATGAAAATACTCTCGGATGGGCAGGCAACATTAGTAATAAGGCATAAAAATCCCCACAAAAGGTATTAAAATTTTCCTATCTTATTATGGTCATTTTCATGATAGTGCCATGCCTGAATATCTTTAAAGAAATCTTGTGACCTGAAATATCAGATAAGACCTTTTCAAGCTCTTCAAGACTATGTATGTCCCTGCCATTTATCCCCATAATAACATCCCCTGGCCTTAGGCCAGTAGAGGCTGCCGGGCTATATGCTTCCACCTTAAAGACAATAACCCCCTCTAAATCCTGAGACAAGTTTAGTCTTTCTCTAGCCACCCCTGTTATGTCACCAATCACGGCACCTGCTAAGAATTTGTTGTCCTTTACCACAAATTTATTAGAGACAATCTTGGCCCTGGATAGATCTCCTATGATAATATTAAGTGTCTTGGCCTTACCATTTCTTAAAACCTTAAACCTTGCTGAAGCCCCGGGCTGCATTTCTGCTACTATAAACCTCAATTCAGAAGAGCGCGTAACTGGCTTAGAATTTATCTCTACAATAACATCTCCCCTTTTAATGCCACCCCTGTCTCCAGGGGAATCCTTTACAACACCTGAGACCAAAACACCCCTGGTAGATGTAAGATGCATGGCCTTTGCAATCTTTGACGTAATGTCCTGGACAGTAACACCAAGCCATCCCCTTACTACCTTGCCATAGTTGATTATGCTCTTCATTATATTCATGGCCAGATTAACCGGGATAGCGAAACCAATACCAACATTACCCCCTGACCTGGACAAAATGGCAGTGTTAATACCAATAAGCTCCCCCTTCATATTCACAAGCGCACCGCCTGAATTCCCAGGATTTATTGCTGCATCGGTCTGGATAAAATTCTCATAATCAGTAATACCTAAGCCAGAACGGCCAAGTGCACTTATTATTCCCATGGTAACAGTCTGATTCAGACCAAAAGGATTTCCAACAGCTAACACCAAGGTGCCTATACGTAAATTCGAGGAATTCCCTATAGCTATGGCAGGCAGGTCCTTGGCTGCTATCTTTATTACAGCAACATCACTCTTGGGATCACTACCTACAATACTGGCCTCAAAGACCTTTCCATCAGCCAGCCTTACCTCTACTTTATCTGCACCTCCTATCACGTGATGATTTGTAATAATATATCCATCTCCTGATACAATAACACCAGAGCCCAAAGCCTTTTCTAACCTCTTCTGGGGCACAAACCCAAAAAACTCCCTGAAAAAGGGGTCGGATAGAAACGGAGATTGTTCTACCACCACCGTCTTTACCGAAGAGATATTCACTACAGACGGCAACACCTTCTGTGCTACATCTGCTATTAAATCTCCTTGAAATAGATCCTGATAACTGGTGGCATAAGATGGCCCAGCCAAAGACACAAATAAAAAAACGTTCACTAATACTATTTTAATCTTGCTATTTTTTAACATATACTCCTCACATAATCTTATTATTGATGATAAAACCATTAGCATAGCAGCACACCACCATCAACTGACAAATTTATGTAACAGACAAAATAAAATCGACCTGATTAACTCCTCTAACCTGGCTTGCAACGTAAGACAGTCGATAGTCAATAGTCGGAAAAGATAAAAGTCTTTTCTCTATAGCCTCTGCGGTGAACCATAACCCTAATTTACCACAGGAAAGGTGTCTCATCTATATTGACACAGAGGGAAGTAGGCTGTTCCATTCTTACTTCCAGCTTCGTTGATCAATAATAAGTTTATCCCCTTCAGTCAAAATGCCCTGTTTGACAAATTCAATTTTATCGATCTTGACTGTACATATTTCCTTAAAGACGTTTTCAAATCGCGATTGTAACTCATTACAGTCAATCCCCTCTTTCTCAGGTTCCAGTTTAACTGTGAGAAAGTCCTTATGAGCAGATCTGCTGATTACCACCTGAAATTTTACATCACTGAACTGCTCGCTGATCACCTTTAACTGACTTGGGGCAATAAAAAGTCCCCTGACCTTTACTGCATCGCCAACTCTACCAGCAATACCATTTAGCCTATAGGATGTTCTTCCGCAGGGACATTTCTCTTCGGAAAGGCTTGAGAGATCTCCTGTTCCAAACCTGAACAGAAAAAAGATGTTGTTGAGCCTGGTCACCACAACTTCACCCAGCACACCCGCTCCAACCTGCTTTCCATTTGTGGGATCAACGATCTCAACAATTACCTCTTCGCAAATATGCCAGGGCCCTTTTTCACTGCATTCATAGGCTATGTCACCCACCTCAGTAGCCCCGTACATCTGATATGTATCAATTGCATAGTCCCTTTCGAATATCTCTCTTAAAGAGGGCGCAAGCGGTTCAGCTCCGAAGCTTGCCCGCCGCAGCCTAAAATCATTCTTGAAATCGTAGCCCATCTCCTCTGCCTTCTTGATGATAGACAGCAAAAAGCTCGGGGTTCCAGTGTAGGCGGTCACACCCAGATCGCGAATCAATTGAACCTGCACCTGTGAACTCGAAGTCCCTGAAGGAATTACAGTAGCGCCAACACGCCTGAGTCCCCCATGAAATGTCAGGCCAGCAGCGACCATGTGGTATGAAAAGGCATTAAGGACAACATCGCCTTTTCTAAACCCTGCCGCATAATAAGCCCTTGCCCATAAGGGATCACTTTCTCCAAGATGCGGTTCATAAACCGGCCCCGGTGAGGTAAAAATCCTATCTATTTCAATATTTGAGTCACAAAATCCACCAAAGGGAGGCTCATCTGCCTCGATTCCAACAAGCTCCTCTCTGGAGATTACAGGTAGTTTTTCAAGATCTCTTACTGTTTTTATATCCGCCGGGCTTATATTTCGCGCATCAAACATATCTTTGACCCTTTTCGATCTTTCATATCCGAGGGTTACCATCTCAGACAACCTACGGTTATAATAACCCTCTCTTTTTTTATGTGACATAGTTTCCTTAATATCAAAATACTCTGACATGTATGCCTCCCTTTAAGTAAGCTATCAGCTTTCAGCCATCAGCAAGATGAAGGAAAACAGTCTTTCGCTTATTTCATTACTCCAATACTCTATCACCCCAGCATTCCATGAATACATACTCTTTTGCCTTCTCTGAGTACTGACAGCTGAACGCTGATAGCCTATCTATATCACAACCAGCGCTTACGCCTCCTGTATGATTTTACATCCCTATACGATCTAGCCATACCCCCTGCCCCTACCCCAAGATAGAACTCTTTTACATCCGGATTTTCCTTCAGATCTTTTGCCTTGCCTTCCATCACAATCTTACCATTTTCCATTACATACCCATAGTGTGCTATCTGCAGTGCCATATTTGCGTTTTGTTCCACTAAAATGATAGTTGTTTCCTGCTCCTTATTTATTCTTTTAATTATCCTGAATATCTCCTTAACCACCAACGGCGCCAGGCCTAATGAAGGTTCATCCAACAGCAGAAGCCTGGGATGTGCCATCAACGCCCGTCCCATGACGAGCATCTGCAGCTCACCACCGCTACAATATCCCGCAAGTGCCTTCCTGCGTGTCACAAGCGCAGGGAAATAACTATAGACCATCTCTATATCCTTTTTATAAGGTCTGGTCCAACGCGTGGCAGTGCCCACCCTGAGATTCTCTTCGATCGTAAGATATTTGAATGGCTGCCTGCCTTCCAGTACCTGGATAATCCCTTGACGGGTGATTGTCTCTGGAGCCGAATTCTGAATAGACATGCCATCATAAACGATTGAACCTTCTGTGACCTTCCCGTTCTCCGGTTTGAGCAGCCCGGAGATCGCCTTTAATGTAGTAGTCTTACCTGCACCATTGCTGCCAAGTAAAGACACAATGTGGTTTTTTTTGACGGCAAGGGATACACCTTTAAGAACCTGGATAACATCCGAGTAAACCACGCTGATATTGTTCAGTTGCAGTAAAATATTATTCGTCATAAAAAATCCTTATACATCTCAATAAGAAAAAGGCCACAACCTAAAGTTGGAACGGATAATTCGCCATACCTCGGCCAATCCCTTTGGTTCAAAGAGAATGAACAGAACAATGACCAATCCAAAGACAAATTCACGCAATGCTGCTAAGTTGAGTCCGAAACCCGTGGAAATTCCCATGTTCATGAAGATGTCCGTTGCCCAGCGCAAGATTTCATTTAACCCAGTAATAAAGATTGCTCCATAGATAGCACCGGGAATACTCCCCAAACCTCCGATAATAACTATAGCAATATATTCGATGGAAAGCCCTAGTGTAAACGGCTCAGTCGTAATGCTGATCATATAAAATGCCCAGATAGCCCCGGCAATCCCTGCATAAAAAGAGCTTATTCCAAAAGAAAGGAGTTTGTAATAAAATATTGGAATCCCCATCCCCTCGGCAGCACGATCATTATCACGGATTGCGATAAATGCCCTTCCATACTTGGTACGCATGATATTTACCGCTATCAACGCAATACATACAAGACAGATATAAATCACATAAAAGAAACTTCTGTCACTATCTAATTCCATCCCAAATATCGTGGCAGTGGGAAGTATAATTCCCATCGTACCTCTAGTAAGACCTTCCCAATGTACAAGGTCATACTCAATAATGAACTGACCAGCAAGTGTGGCAATAGTCAGATATAAACCTTTAAGGCGAACTGAAGGTATCCCAAAGACCATACCAACCATCGCGGTAATTATGCCGGCAGCAGGTACCGCCAGCCAGAACGGGAAACCTAAAGAAATAGCCAGGATTGCTCCACTATAGGCCCCCACTCCAAGAAAAGCACCATGGCCGAGAGATATCTGACCTGTAAATCCTATCAGGATATTGAGCCCGATTGCAGCAATTGAGGCAATCCCTATCATATTTAACACATAAAGCATATATGGTCCGCTTATTACAGGTATAACAGCAAAGAGAACAAAGAGACCGATCCATAACCAGACACGGCCAAAGTCTGTCTCGAAGATAGCAAGTTCCTGTTCGTATCGTTCATTGAAGTTCCCGCATGGATGGAATTGCAATTTGCGCATTTTTTGTTATCTCCTATACCCGTTCGATTTCCACCAAACCAAAAAGACCATAGGGCTTGACCAGCAATATAAAAACCAGCACAATATAGGGAATGACATCACGCAGCGAAGGTGAGATATATCCACCTGTAAATGTTTCCAGAAGTCCTATGATAATCCCTCCTATAATAGCACCGCCGATGCTATCAAGTCCCCCTAAGATAACTACAGGGAAGACCTTAAGACCTATGGCGCTGATCTCATGAACGTTAGTCCCATTAATAATGCCCAAAACAATACCGCTCATGCCAGCCACGAGTGCAGCGATAGCCCACGAAAGGGCAAAAACCTTTTTCACATGAACCCCAAGGGATAGAGAAGCTGTCTGGTTATCAGCAACCGATCTCATATAGATCCCCTGTGGGGAATACTTGAAGAAAAGACCAAAAAGTAAAAGGAAAATTATACCTATGATAGAAGAAGCAACATACACCGGTGGGACATAGATTGCGCCAAAATGTATGGCAAGACCCTCTGGCAGAAAATCTGGATAGGTATGGAGATTCCCCCCAAAGACAAATAAGAGCAGCCCCTTAAACATGGAAGCAAGCCCTACGGTCAACATGATAACATAAATGAGAGACTCCCCAATCAGCGGGCGCAAAAAAAGGCGTTCAACAATAAAACCTAAAGTAAAACAACCGATAAGCGTTATTAAAAAGGCAAAGGGGATCGGCAATCTTGCCCATGTAACCAGAACCAAAAACAAAAATGCACCTATGGTCAACAACTCTCCATGAGCAAAATTGAGAACACTCGATGACTTAAAGATCATGACAAAACCCAGAGCAGATAGACCGTAAAGTAAACCAACGCTTAAACCATTTACAAGAAGTTGAAGAAAAAATTCCATGTTCGCCCCCTTACATGCCATCAGCAGGTTGTCCCTGCTGATAGCGCTTAATCAACTGTTATTATTTTTATTTTGGTTTCAATCATACCAACCTGTCCATCCCGGTAGCGCACCTTGCCTTTAACTTCCAGCTCATTCTCTCCTGAATACATTGCTTCAATCAGTTTGATGTAGAGCCCGTAAACAAACCTCCTGCGAACCTTTCCAGTCCTTGTAAGCTCTTCATCATCTGCATCAAGCAGTTTATATAAAAGAATAAACTTGTGAATCTTCATTGGATCTGGCAGTTGAGCATTAACCTGCCTCACCTCGCCCAGGATAAGATCCTCAACCTCAGGTCTCTGAGAAAGGTCTGTATAGGTTGTATACGGGATCATATGATCCTCAGCCCAGTTGCCAACATTTCCCATATCAATGTTTATCAGCGCAGTTATGAAAGGACGTCCCTCGCCAAAGATCACCACTTCTTTAATATAAAGAGAGAATTTCAAGCGTGTTTCAATGAAATCAGGTGAAAAGGCATTTCCATCTTTATCACGAATGATTTCTTCCTTTCGTCCGATAATAAGGAGGTGCCCATCTTTGTCAATATATCCCGCATCCCCGGTCAAAAACCAGCCATCATTAAAGGCTGCTTCAGTGGCATTGAAATCATTGTAATATCCCGCAAAAATTGTTTCACTCGATACAAGCACCTCCTGATCTTCTGAAATCTTTACCATTGTCCTTGGAAGAGGTTTGCCAACGGTTTCTAGTTTTACCTCATCATCAGGCTGAACTTGGAATATCCCACCGGTTTCAGTAAGTCCATAACACTGCTTAAGGTTCAACCCCACAGCCCGGAAAAACCGTATTACATCCGGGCTTATGGGATGCCCCCCTGTATACGCGCTTAAAAATCCTGAACAACCAACGCGATCCAGAAGAGGGCGAAAAATAATTACAGATGCCAGCCACTTCAGACATTTCAAATATAAAGGGATAGGCTTCTTCTGAGATTCACTCTCAACTGCAGCCTTTCCAATCCTTTCCGCAAGGGCAAAAACCTTGCGGTTGATAAGGCCTGCATCATCCATCTTCACTCTTATCTTAGAAGCCAAATCTTCCCAGAACCGCGAAGCAGTAATGATCACAGATGGGCCTATCTCACGAAAGTCATCAAAGGCGGTATCAGTAGTCTCTGGAAAGTTCATGACCATACCCCCCAATATGGTCACGCCGACCCCCCACATCTGGTCAACAATCCATGCTGGAGGGCTGATTGACATCCAGTTTGAGCCAATGCCTATTGGCGCAGTCTCTAGCCATTTTCTTGCCATTTCAGCAAAATTTCTATGAGTCAGCATAGCCAGTTTGGATATACCTGTGGTACCGGAAGTCATAATCATCAATGCAACCTCATCCAGTCTTCCCTTCCATAACTCCTGATTGAACAACTCGGGCTGTTCTTGATCCAGTTCTTTCCCAAATTCCAATAGATCCCTAAAGCTTATAAGCCATGGATTTTCTCTATAGGTTCTCATCCCTGTGGGATCGACGTACACGACATAGCGGACATGGGAGAGCTTTTCCTTAGCATCTAAAAGCTTATCTACCTGTTCCTGATCCTGGGCAACTACAAGACTCGCCTGAATACGGTTTAGAGCGAAACTCAACTCTTCTGCTACAGCTGAAGTAAATAAATTAAGGGTTACAGCACCAACAGCCTGGCCCCCAAGTTCACTGAACAACCATTCAGGATGGTTATCCATTATGATTCCAATATTATCATTCCTTTTGAGACCCAGAGCTATAAAACCCAGACCAGTATACTTCACATAGCGGAAGTAATCCTCCCAGGTATATGACTGCCATATACCGTATGCCTTTTCGCGAATAGCAACTCTTTTTTTTCCAAGAATCTCCGACTGTTTGGATAGTATCTGTGGCAACGTATGTTGGACCAGAGACAAAAGGGTCTCCTGGTCTAATCGTTCTATTTCTGTATACTCTCCCATCTTATTCAATCAAAGTCCCTTAATCATATAAACCCTCATGTCCTGCCGGACACAACGAACTATGAAAATGAACGTATCACAAAGTAGGGCCCGTTCCCTTAAGCGGGCCGATGAGGG
>JAGGYK010000013.1 GCA_021162585.1 Deltaproteobacteria bacterium | reverse complement strand
TAACCTTTCCTCAGGTTGGACTTCCTGCCCGTGCGTGTCCGCACCTGTCTGCCGTGCAGACGGCACAGGCAGGCGCAGACAGGTCACCAACTGAATAGCATGAACTTTGCTCGGCGCACTCATAATACGACCTCCTCTTTAAAGTTTTATTTATTCCATTTTCTACTTTTAAACTTACTTTGTATATTGCCACTAATCAGATGCCAATTTACGCTATAAGGTTGCCTCCTATAAAGTCTTACAGTCAAAAAAGTATCTGGCTGTATCCATCTGAGCTAACTGTTTTCCGCCCTCGTATAACTGTCCCATTTTTATATCTCTCCAGTGTTTTTCAATATCCCACTGCCTGTCAGCACCATAGGTCCCCAGGATTTCCATGGCCCTCTCACAGTCGTTAAGACACCTATCAGCCACAAACATCTTGGTTAACCTCGCCTTTGCAAGCACCTCAGGCGACCATCGCGGACCGTACAGATCAGGTCGATCCAGAATCGCTGCCAGGCGGTAGGTTGCAGCCCTGCTGACCTCTATCCCTGTAACGATCTCTGAGAGCTCAGCCGCTATTGCATCATGCTCTTTAAGTGGCCTTCCATTAAGGGTCTTCTTTGAGCAAAAATCATAAAGAATCTCGTAAACATTCATCATAGGTCCTATGGAGAATGCAGCCGACATCATACCCAGTGTAAGGACCTCTCTGAAGTAGAGGGCATCCAACCCAGGACCATGGGCCCTGTACCAGGATGGGACCCTCACATCTTCGAACCAGATATCGCTATTCTTATCTGCAGCCATGCCTGCCTTCTCATAAGGCCTACCTTGAGTCACACCAGGTGTATCAGCAGGTACATAGATAAAGGCCAGGTCTTTCTCATCATCTGAGCCTGGCTTTGTAGTACACACCACCCCCAGAAGATCAGCTACTCCACCTGTATTGGTAGGCCATAATTTATGACCATTTATTACCCATTTATCACCATCAAGTGTAGCAGTGGTCTTTATTGTCCTCCCACCTAAGAGGTCCAGATTTTCTATGTCAGAACCGCCCTGAGGCTCTGTCATGGCTACTGCACCAAACGTGGGTTTATCTGTATTTATGAACATCGGGGCAAACTCAGCACACAGTCTCCTGTTTACATGGGGTTTTACCCCTATCATCACAAAAGGCCAATAGCATACCCCAAAGGCCACACCCATCCCTGAGTCAGCCCTTGTCACCTCTTCAAACATCCAGGCAGAAGAGGTTGCCAGAGAATCGCTCAACCCCATTGACCACCCTCCGAACTCGGCCGGGATTAAGGCCTTTTGAAAACCCAGGTCTACAAGTAGAATTTTAAATGCTGGCTCGATGAACCTGTGGTCTTCCCAATCCTCATCATATTGCCTTCTCATTGGTATAACTACATTGTCTGCCCACTGTCTTATAATCCTCCTGATATATGTCTCTGCTGGCGAAGATGTCACATTTTTTGCAAATGGATTTAGTCCATTCATATATTCCTCCTCTCTTGTTTTTTTTAAATGTTTCTTGATCCATAGAAATACCTGCCTACATCTATCTCAACATGAGCCCTTCCACCAAGGCAGATCTTCAAATCCTATGAGTGTCTTCAATATTCCACTCTTTGGCATATCCTGCAGACCCCATCATTTTCATAGCACTGTTTATTGCATGCAACAATCCATGACTCCAAATTATAAATAATACCAGTGTAATAAATATGATAAATTCGTAAAAAGTCAAGCTGCTGATTTATTTTGGGCTTTTTTTTGGAAGGTTGGTTACTATGATCTCTATTAGTCAACTATAGTGAAGCTCTCTGACCTGTGGGCGGAGAGCTTCACTTATAGCTGTTTGCTGACTGCTTATTTCTTATCTTCCTTAGTTCGCTAACATCAGTGCATACATCTGCATATTCACAGGTTGAACAATCAAATGACATCTCTTCAATCATTTTATTCATTGCACCAATCACCCTTGCAACTCCTTTGGAAATCCCCCTTAGTTCTTTCACATCCTCCCTGCTTGAGGTCACAAATATCACCTCTACCGCATCAATGTAGTCTTTTTCCTTGAATTTATCAATCAATACACCTCCAAGGATGCTGAATGAAAAACCACTACTCAAGGCATCATTACTGACCCTGCTCCATTCCCTTTGATATTGCGACACAGCCCTTAACATATAACCCTTTAGATCTACATCATAGCGCATACCCTCCATCTCTCTATGTTTGTCATAGCTGTTCTCCTCATTGAACCCTTTCCCTCCAACAATCACAACCTTTCCAAAAGGCAGGCTCTCCCCCTGGCTTACCTGTAAGTCAGGTCCTATAACTGAGATGATGCCATCTCTTGCCTCGTTTTGTGTCTCAGTCCATATAACAAATGACACTGATTCTTCCCGTGGATTACCAAGCTCCACCCCAACATCTTCGCTCAATACAATATTTCTCCCCCCTCCAGGAGGCCAGTTGATATTCCTGCTATGCCGTATCCCACATACCTTG
Source organism: Deltaproteobacteria bacterium (assembly GCA_021162585.1). Lineage (GTDB taxonomy): Bacteria > Desulfobacterota > Desulfomonilia > UBA1062 > UBA1062 > JAGGYK01. The sequence goes on along the minus strand of JAGGYK010000013.1, from coordinate 19,472 downwards.
CCCTCCTCATCCTTTCTTTCCAAACTGAAATTATTGATAGTCACACGGATGAAATACCAAAAGGAAGGCCATCTTTTGACGCAGCCGTAAAAAGTCTTTTTAACTTGTCATTTCGAGTGAAACGAGAAATCTTTCCAATGTAACATGCTGAATACACAAGATTTCTCCCTTTGGTCGAAATGATTGATCCACCGGGTTTGACTTTTTGAGAATGCATCATTTTTGACTCTTAAAAAATCCATTCTTCCGCTATTCCATCATTCCAATTGCAAATTATACCCTAAACAAAGAATCTTGCCTTCAATCTCAGTGCTTCAGCATCATACCCAGGAACAATCATTTGTATATCCTCCTAACAGTTAAGAATTCATCTAACCTGTCTGTAATAGAACCCCAGGATGCAACCCTGTCATCCCAGGAATCACTATACATGATTACAGTTGGTATCCCTAATTTCTCTGTATCCTTTGCAAGCAGTTTGATCATCCCCCAGGTATTCCTGCACCCCATTGTCCCAAAATACGCTACAAAATCCGCTTTGAAAATCTTGCTTGCTCCAACAACATCGTCCAACCACATGCCTGGCCTATCGTAAGGGCCCCTGATCTGTTTGACCATTGGCATGCGTGCCGCCTGTACAGCTAAAGAGTCAATCATGGTATCCAGATTTGTTGTGTCTACACTGTACCCTTCAGACTCCCTTCCCTTAGCATAAGAGGCACCTTCTTGCCAGAATAGGTCTAGCCCTGATCCAAGATAGCTAATGCTGTTTTTGTCCATCCATGTCCAGAATCTCAAATCAGTAGTAAAATGCTCAATATAACAACAAAACCCTCTTGCCCTCTCTTTGCCTGAGCTTGTCCCTGCTACTGCCTTGGCTGCATTCTCTTTTACTCTTTTTAACATTGCCTCCAAAAGCTTTGTACACACTTTGGTTCCACCGAGTGCAAATTTTGCCCCAAAGACAAAAAGAGCGAATATACCAGGGGTTGGATTGGGTACCAGCCTCTGTAAATCCTGAATCTCACATACGAGTTCATCCTGCTTGGCTGTCTCTTCTACCACCTCTCGAAGCCTGTCAATATCCAACTTGTTGCCTGTCTGCTCCTCTATGAATGCTATCATATGCCTAAAGTCTTCGCGTTGATACTTGATTGCCCTCTCATCAGTCAAGGTTGGTGGATAATTAAGCTGATAGAAAGGTATATCAAGGTATGCAGATGCAAAAGAGAAAGAGTTTGCATTCGTGTCACAGACTCCAGGGGTACTACACAAGATAAAATCAGGCCTTACCGCGAGTCCTGCTAGATAGGCACCAAGGGCCCCCCGCTGGGCAGTACAAGATGTCTCCGTAAACCCGACCTCACAGCAGTAATCAAGATAATCCCATATACCCCTCTTCCATATGAATGAACCCAGTGTTGTCATAACCTCAAGGCCTAGGGGTACAACATCAAAGGCATATAGTAGTGCTGGAGGAAAGCAATAGGAAATCAGGGCTATTTTCTTGCCCATTTCATGTGCTGTAAACATATCTTTAATGTATGCAGATAGTGCCTTTAGCAGTAGAATGCCTGGTTCTCCTTGTCTTATAATCGCATCTAAGACATCTTTAAAATGTGGGGCAAAAGACAGCAGATTTCTATACTCTTTATCAGTCCCGTCATGGGTTTTGGAAGCATTATCAATGATGCTCCATATCATCCAGTCGTAGTTATATTCTTTGAATTCTCTCCTCATTTTTTCTTTTGTCCCTTTTTAGTGATCTTATACTGTTTTTTTTAATACTGATCACTTCAGCAATTCCCTTAAAATTTGGCCTATTGCGCTAGATAATTCCTCCCTTATAGACTCTTACAGTCAAAAAAGTACCTGGCTGCTTCCATCTGACAAAGCTGTTTCCCACCCATCCAGAGCTGAATTATCTTTATGTCTCTCCAGTGTTTTTCTATGTCCCATGCTCGATCAGCCCCATAAAACCCCAGGATATCCATGGCCTTACCAAAGTCCTCCACTGCCCTGTCTGCAATAAATTCCTTAAAATTTCTGATCTTTGATATAACCTGCCTTGATCCGCGGCCTCCGTATATGTCAGGCCGGTCTATCATCCTTGCTATCTGGTAGCCAATAACCCTGCATATATCAAGATCGCCTGCAATCCGGCCTAAGAGCGCTGCAATGGCATCGTTTTCTTTTAAAGGCTTCTTATTATAAGTCTTTTCTGAACAGAATTTATAGAGTATCTCATAGAGATTCATCATAGCACCTGTTAAAAATGCAGAGCTGCCCATCTGACCCCATGAGATAATCTCCTCAAAGCATCTGGCATCATCACCCGGTCCAGCTGCACGATACCAACCTGGGACTCTCACATCTTCAAACCATATATCACTATTCTTGTCTGCTGCCATACCTGCTTTTTCATAGGGTCCACCTTGTGTTACACCCTTTGTGGTAGAAGGCACAAATATCAGTGCAAAGTCATTTGGGTCATCAGAGCCTGATCTTGTGGTGCACGCAACACCCAGTAGGTCTGCAACACCACCTGTATTGGTAGGCCAGAGTTTATGACCATTGATTACCCATTCATCACCATCTAAGACTGCTGTGGTCTGTATGGTCCTACCCTTTAGGAGATCAATATTTTCAATATCAGCGCCCCCCTGTGGTTCAGTCATGGCCAGGGCTGAAAAACATGGTTTGTCTGTATTGAACATAGGCGCAAACTCTTTACATAGCCTTATGTTTACATGTGGTTCCACTGTAATAGTGGTTAAGGGCCAGAACGTGACGCCAAATGCAACGGCCATGGCAGTATCTGCCCTGCCGATCTCCTCAAACATCCTGTATGAAATAGTAGCAGTATAATTGGAATGGCCTAATCCCCAGCCGCCTACCTCTTCTGGGAAAAGACACATTTGCAGGCCCAGATCCGCCATCAGCTTTTTGAACGCGGGTTCAATTATCTTGTGCTCTTTCCAATCCTCATCGAACCTCCTCCTGTATGGCATGACATCTTCTTCTGCCCATTGCCTTATAACACTGCCCAGGTGCTTATCTAAGGGTGATATATATTCTTCTGGTCTTGAAAATTCATCTATTGTCATCTTAAGCCCCTCCTTTAAATCTCTTTACAATCAAAAAATAGTCTTGCTATATCCATGCTTACAGGCACATTGGCACCTATGCCACAGAGATACGATTGGATGGTCTTTACGTCCCGCCAGTGTTTTTCCAGATTCCATTCTGTGGCATATCCAGCAGAGCCCATGAGCTCCATGGTTCTGTTTATTGCATGGAGCGCGCTACTGGCCACGCGCATGCCTATCATCTCTGCTAATGCAAAGACCCTATCTTGCTCAAGGCTCCCGTAGACCTCTGGCTTTGTCATGATATTGGCCAGATTATAGGTAAGCATTCTTGATAATGTAATATCTTCTGCTATCTCTGCCAAGACAGCTGCATCCAATGGGTTTTCTTTTATAAGCCCCTTACCTTTTATAACCCTTACATCTACCCAGTCTTTAATGATCTCATATACATTCATCAATGAGCCTATACAGGTTGCACTCATACACAGATTAAGCCATAAATATACACCTTTAACAGCACCATCCCTTTTCACCATATATGCCTTTGGTACCCTTACATTATTAAATGATACATCTGCATTCTTATCTGCATGCAGACCGGTCTTTTTAAAGGCCTTGCCACGCTTTATTCCTTTTGAGTCCCCAGGTACATAAATAATGGATGGAATACCCTTAGCTTTTTTACCACCTTTTCCGCCATAGGCAGATGCGCACACTATACAGAACAGCTCTGCACTCGCCCCGGAATTCAGTGGACGTAACCCTTTACCATTAATCACCCATTCATCATCTTCCAGGGTTGCTGCCACCTGTATTGTCCTGCCTAAAAAAAGAGTCTCATCTTTGTTATCAATGTCCCCTGCCCCTGGCAGGATGAGACTCCCCCCGGTCTTTAGCTCTTTTCCACAAAACATCGGGGCAAATTGTGCACATAGATCCTTATCTATATGCGGCTCCATTACCATGGGTGCATATGATGAAAAATTAGCAGCAAACATGAATCCTATCCCGGGATCTGCCCTACCCACCTCTTCAAGTACCCTCACTATTGATATTGAACGCTTGTAAGAATTAAAACCGCCGCCGCCATAGTCTTCAGGCCATATCATCTGCTGAAGACCTATATCCATGGCAAGCTTTTTTCTGCTATTTTCAACTAATTGGCGGTAGTTTTCTAAAAATTTCAGCCGGTTTGCTATTACCTCTTTGTCTGCCCATTGTCTGATGGATAAAGCAAGTGATTGAGTTTCTTTATCAATCAATTCCTTTGGATAAAAAAAGAGGGTGTCTGCTTTCATCTCTGGATACCTCCTCAATTTACTCTTATTTATACCACCGGTATATTTAAATAATAATAATAATAATTATAATTAAATGTTACAATATCCTTTTCTTGATTATAACAATTCTCCTTTGCATTAACTTGAAGGTTTTAAAAGGTATACCATTACTGCCATCTATTTATGTGAAATAGTGCATATAGAATGCCATAAAAAATATTCGCTCTCTTCAATAACCTAACCTACCTCCTTTAAATGGATTATATTTATCTTACAAAATAAACCAATCTTGCCAGGATACGATTGGCATGTGCCATAAACCAAGCCAAAGGTATTTTTATAAAAGCAGGTGTAGGTCTCAGGTATAACAGGCCTTTTTTTGTGTTCTTTATGTATACGCTTAAGCCCCTTTGGGGTATCTGAATATAGGATAACAGCCCAAAAGCCTGAGCAGCCAACTCCAGGGACCTTTAGCAGGCATACGTTTTTCTAAAGGTATTTCCCTGTCGCTTAGCATAAAATGGACAGGATAAAGATATCTAAAATCCAGTTTTGCAAGCTTTAGTGCAGACTTCACCTTTATCTTGCGATCCCAGTACATCATGACAATACCAACCGTATCTTTGCCTAACATAGCAAGCCCGCAACCAGGCAAGAGCGTACCTGATGAAGTATGCATAAATGATGTATGCCCAGGGGTATGTCCTGGCGTCGGTATAAACTCTATCCCCCACTCGGCAAGGGGGTTTTCTTGACTATCTGGGACAAGGGGGACAAACCTAACCTTTTCCAAGGGAGGGATCCTGCCTGGACGGTGAGGAATTGGGATGTGTAAGACCGGATGACAAATTAATCGATGAGGCATCCTATTAAGCATCAAAGGCAAATCCCTTTCGCCTACATAGATCTTGATAGGTCTAGGACCAGGGTCAATCCTTTTTATAAGGGAAGCAAGTCCACCGGTATGATCCTTATGCCAATGGCTTATAGCTACCCCTTGTAAATCATTAGGGGAAAACCCCAGTTTCTTTATGGCATTATAAATAACAGGGCCGCTGCCTGGCCCCCCTGTATCAAAAAGCAATAGACCAAAGGGGTTTCGCCTTACCATAAGGAAGACATATGTACCTGATATAAGCCTGGCAGGGACATGTGCCAACCATTTTGTCCTGATAGCATAGATATCATTGGAGAGTTTGATAATTCCTTCTGAAATCTCTTTGGGTGGTTTCCCTTCCGGGAAATTATTCATGAGCTAGCCCTCTTGTTGTTTGTTGCCAATCCATTTCCTTCTCGTCAAATAATCAATAATCTCACTGCAAACTATCTGATAGTCTATATATACGCTACTACCTTCTCGCTGGCTATTATGTCCCTTAAATTTGGATCTCTTCTCCTACAAACAATTCCTTATAACAAGGGCCAAATGCATCCTTGAATGCTCCTATAGACCAATCACAGCTGTCATGGGCAGAAAGGGATACCAGAGATGGGTTGTACGATTTAAGATTGGATATCTGGGCCATTACATCTTCTTTAGTGATTGGATCCCACGGGAGTTTCCCTGTGCCAAGATATTGCTGTACCTGGAATTTGCCGCCTAATTTGGATATCCGTGATTTTGTCACAGGGAAATGCAGACCTCCTATAACACCATAGATAGGTCTTTTATAAAGCTGATCCACCAATTGAAGTATCCTATCCAGCCCTTGATGCCCGCATCCAACAAGAATTACCAGCCCTTTATCCTTGACATCTACTACCAGTGCCTGTTCCGGGGTAATTCCCATTGGGAAGAGGGTGTTACCTATTAAAAACTGCGAACTATAAATAGGGCCTGTGCTGATCACACCCTTTGCTATCTTAATAGGTCTGTATACCTGCATGGTATTAAGATCAGGACGGCTCATCCCAGGGGGAAGGAATATGGCCTTGTCAGAAAGATCTATATAATCATTGGTAAGAGAGAAGGTCTTTTTCACCTGATTTTTCATACCCCCTATATGATCCACGTGAGGATGTGATATGGCTATGGCATTTATATCATCAAGGTTTATCCCAAGCCTTGACATATTTCTTAACAGAGGAGATGGATGTTCATTATGTACGTTATATCCCAAATCAAACAGGATCATATCCTTTTCGGTCTTTATCAGATAAGACACACCTGGTTCTGTAGCGAGACTCTTGTCTTTAGTGTACCAGTCTATTAAAGGTAAGACCTTCAGATACTTTGTTGTCCCAATACCCTTTGGCAGGCTCCATTCCTTACACCTCTCTTCCCAGAATCTATCTGCCTTCTGCCTTCCCCAGTAAAAGCTGATAAATGGCCACAAAAAAGCAATACCAAGCATTCCCTTAATCATTTCATTTACCTCCTTATAATAATTTCATTTATTTATAGAAGAATAGGTTGCAAAGTATCTGTAGTCAACCCTCCTTACTAAGTTGTTCTCATTGTCGTGCTCGATTGAAAAATCTTCTATACTACTCGACCTTAGACAATGGGAGACCACCAAACTACACCTTGACCGACATATCATGCATGTAGATAAGCTTCCGATCTCCTCCCTGATCCATGGCCCGTATCTCCTCCCTTGAAGATCTGGACATTCTCACTTCTAAAATCCATTGCTCGCTTGAATTCCGTAAATCATCTTTCGTATAAACCTTTGCGTAGGCCCGGGAAACCCATCAGCTCTCTCTATAAAAATCGCTGGCCAGTGGGGGTTATTAGGTTGCTAAATAATCTTTCAGGCCAGTCACTATCATCTAAAAATAAGATGTGATGTTCTATATAGTCATCTTTTGAAGGAGGCGTTGATATTCCCTCTATCAATTTCTCATATGGAGTTTTGGAAAGTATAAAAGATTCCAATACTACATTACCCTTGCCAAGTTTTTGTTCTAATTGCTTAATCTCATCTTTAAGCTGTATCTTTTCATCGTCTAATTCTTTTGTGTGCTCTAACCCCTTTGGGTCTATAAAAACAATGGTTTGTCTTTTGCCGTTTTTTGTCCACATAATAAAGTCAGGATAGAAACCACTCAGATTGAAAAAACCTATGCCACCTTTTGGAAAATTCCTTAAAATATATACCTCAACTGAAAATTTATCTTTATTCTTCCTCAAATATTCCCTTAGATCCAAAACAAACTTCTGTTCACTTTCTACCAGACCCGCGGGGGAGATTTTATTTATCTTCTTACCTTGAAGTAATATCGGCACATAGAGAGACCCGTCAAAATAGATCCGTGGCAGAGTTTTGGTATCTTCTTTAAGTAGTTTATTTAAATCTCCTGCAAGATTCTTTATCTTTCTGATTAGTTCTTTTTCTTTTCTTTCTATCTGCACTGTGTAGCTATACTGATTTCCTGGTTTTTCAAAAACAAAAAGGGGTAACTGTTTTCCGACCTTATCATACCGTAAGCTTTTCGTCTCAAAGCGCTTTGCATATTTTCTGTAAAATAAATCCAGATATTTTCTAATAACCAAAAGTGCCATATCCCCCACCCGTCTTACATCATCCTCATTCTTGACCTCCAGAACCTCAGGAAGCGCCAAAAATTTATACCTATCTGATAAAAGTAAGTTTTTTAACACATTTCTATCTAAAACCAAATTCCAGTAGCCCTTTAAAATTTTGAAATTGTAAATCTCTTGCCATATCTTTTCCCAATCAAGCAAATCTACAGTATCTTCTGGAAATCTCAATTCAGGGGCATCTGCTCTTATTTGGTCTATTTTAATCCCCGCTTCTTTTCTCTCCTTTGCCAGATATATTGACATCTTGGGCAGAAGGTCTATTGTGAAATAAATCCTATCATCAATCTCTAACCTTAAAATCTCCTTCTCTTCAAACTTCTTATTCTCATTTTTAGAAAGGGTATAAAGAGTCTTCCATTTTCCCTTATGTTGAGGTCGAACAGGTATTTCAATGGTCTCAAACTCCACTTCTTCCTTTCTGATTGCCTCCAAAAACTTGCTTAAGTAGTCAGCCTTGAACCCATAGATATTGAGCATCTCCAAAAATCGAACTGTGCTTTTTCCCTCACTCCTTCTAAGGGACATCCCCTTGCCTTTCAGTCTTACTCCTCTTCCAAATAACTGAATAATCTGTGGCCCCTGTCCTTTGCCTATATTTAAAAGTCCCATTGAAGAAACACGCCATGTATCCCAGCCCTCAATAAATTTCTTTGAACCAATCAGGATATTTATTTTAGAACCTTCTTTTTTAATATCATCAAAAAGAGAGCCTGATACAGCATCTTGATCTACAGATACCCCTTTTTTTTCTAATTGCTTTTTAAAACCTGAGACATCACCGATATTTATAACTCCAAAATGTTCATCTTCTCCAACCTTTAACCCTAACTCTCCCTCAGCATTTTTTAACTCATATATCCCAACACTTCCTTTTCCACCAAAAACTTTTTTGTATAGGTCCTCCAAATTCATCCCTCTACTTCTGAGATATCCAAATCTATCAGAAAATGCTTCTTTACCATCTTCATCTTTCAGTCTTGTATTGCCATCCAGAATATCTTTTACCCACCTCCTTACCCAGTCTTCATCCCGGATTACTCTTTTTATAAAATCCACAATCTGAATAACATCGGATTCCTCTTCTTTTCCAGTAACTGTCGTCCCAACAAAAATCCAGAGTGGTTTTTCAAGGTTATATTCTAATGCTTTCCTTTTATTCTCTTCAAAAGTTAGAATTTGCTCATAAAAAGATAGCATATTGGCTATAAACATTGATTCTTGAAATTCTTGCTCGCTAACTTTTGCCTGCTTTACATTCAGAACAGAGAAATCCTTGCCATATCCATCCAGATAGAAGTATTTGTAGGAATAATCAAACAGAATTGATTTGGCATATTCTTCAAGGATCTCTTTATTTCTTTCGCTTAAAATCTGTCCGAAGGTTGCACTGTATTCAAAGACAAAACCGTTTTCTGCAAGTTTATTTCTAAGTCTTGCCCATTTTTGCTCTTCTGACCTCCTGCCTTTATGCCCTTCATCCACAAAAACAAGATTTCTTCCCTCAAACACATCAACCGGCAGAGTAACCCCTCCTCCCTTTTTCTCTTCCACAAGTTTTGTCATTTCTATGACTAGAACTTCTTGATCGTTAGTGAACATTCCAAGACTACTTAAATTACCCCCATAAAGCCTCGCTGGAATGTCACTCTTCTGCAACTCCTCAAAGTGCTGGTTTGAGAGCCCTTCGTTGGGAGTAATTAAAATAATATTGTCAGGAGAGAATAACTTGTAATGGAAGAATTGATAGTAATTTATATGCATAATCAAAGTTTTCCCGGAGCCCGTTGCCATCCAGAAGGCAAGCTTCCTTAAATCATTTTCGGCAAATAAATCTATAATTTCAATACCTTGCTCCCGCTTACAGCTTTTTAGAAACTCGTTCAGTTCATACAAAAACTGTGGTTTTCTATCCTTGAGATTATCCAGAACAACCTCTACAAAAAGCACTGCCAGATACTGGAAATACTTTAAAGTTACAGGCTCACGCTTGTAGTTTATTTTGTTTACATAGAATTGAATATTTTCATCGTATCTAAGTAGAATATCTTCTGAAAGTTTATCTTTTTGAATATTCTCAAAAGACGACCGCAGGACATTTATAAAATGACTCCTTCCATCACTATCAACGCCAACTGGTGCATCTTCTAATTTCTCCTGCAAATCCCTAAAATTACTTGCTCCAAAAAGTGAAAGCAGATATTTGTTCAGGACAAGGTATTTTTCTATGTTCATTCTAAATCCTTTAAGATTTTTTCAAAAATAGGTTTTAAGGGCGCGAATTCTTCTTTAATAGCAGTCCATACAATTTCTAAATCTACTCCAAAATATTCATGAATTATTCTGTCTCTCATTCCGGCCATATCTTTCCATGGAACCTCTGGATACTTTTCTCTAACCTCCTTTGGGATATTTTTTACAGCCTCACCAATAATTTCTAAAGCTCTTGTTGTTGCATAAATAGTTTTATCATCTTGAACAAATTCATCATAGGACAACTCTTTAATAAATCTCATTGCCTTATCTATGGCATCTATAATGTCCTGAATATAATCACCGAGCTCCCTGTTCATAAATAGATAACCTCCCTTAATATGTGCTTACCTATTCGGGGTTTTAAGGCTTTCTTAGATACCAAATCTACTTTAACCCCTAAAAAATCACTGATGTAATTCTGAAGATTTATAAACCTTAAAAGCCCTATTTTGGCATTTTTTTCAAACTCAACCAGTATATCCACATCACTGGTTTTTTTCTGTGATTTTCTCACATAAGAACCAAATATACCTATTTCCTTAACTCTGTATTTTTCTTTCAATTCCTCTTTATGTTCTTTCAGGATATTTGTAATCCTTTCAAGATTTAAATCTTTTATTTCCGCCATATCTTATGCCTCCATCAAATTTTTAAACTCCGGTTCAATGTATCTTATTTCCACATTATACTCTCCCAGTTTCGGAGTCAAAACACTCTGCCCATTTACATAGACAATATGCGGGGACCAGGGTTCAAGTTCCTTGATGATAAATTTCTTATCTTCTTTAAAATCATTCTCTTTCCAATTATCATCGTATTCTCTCCATACAATAGCTATGTCTTTTCCCTCCTTTTCACCGATAACAAATAAGTATTTTCTTTTTTTGTCATTGCGAGCAGAAGGCGTGGCAATCTCTCTTGTTTTTATCTTTTTAACTTTCAATCCCAGAAGATAATTGAATGTCTCCGGTATATCCACTACCATATCCATCGGTTCGCCAACTTCTTCAAGATTGACTTTGAGTTTGTAAGAGAAGGGATTCTTTAGTTGGTCAATGTTTAAGAGACTGGGATTTTCTCTTGTTTCGTAATCCAAAAAGTATTTCAAAAGATAATCATCACCAAATTTCAATTCCGCCTGTTTGTTTGAGGTAAGTTCAATGTTGTCCAGAGTGTCTTCGTATTGCTCTAAGACTTGGTATTTGAAGAATTGACTGATGCCGTCTGTATCCTGTGGTTTCCCTTCTTTCCAGTTAAAGGAGTAACAAATTTTCTTAAGCCTTGGGATTATGACTGTATCAAAATAGTCTGCCATTTCTACGAGAATATATTTTCTTTTTCCACAATCTTCCTTGTTGAGTTTCATAACTGCGTGGGCGGTTGTGCCAGAACCTGCGAAGAAATCTAAAACTATGGACTCTTTGTAATTTTGGGTAGTTGCATTTACACAATCTTTAACGTTATATAACGATTTAGGAAATGTGAATTTATCTGATTCTTGCTCACCTAGAATATTCATCAATAATTTTGACCCATACTCATTGGCATCATACCTTGCTCCTGTCCAAACAGTTCTATATCTATCATCTTCTTTTAAAATGTGTATTTGAACAGTACCTCTAGTTTCTTTCACTCTTAGTAAATTCAAAACCCTTCTAATACCTTCTACGGAATACCTCCATTTTCTTTCAATTCCTTGAGGGTCTATTGGCCAAACTTCAATTGTACCGTCTTTAAGAAATTTAGACTGTTCTTTGGGATGGAAATCATCTGAAGCTACATCCCCAATTTTTACGATTTTATTGCCTTTGACAAATATAGGATAAAAGCAATTTTTTGCATCTGTTCTTAGGGATTGACCTCCGTTATCTCTTAGGTTTCGTAATGATGGCTTTTCTCTTGGCAATGTACCTATATACTGTTTTTCATTACTTGGGTAGATAAAGTAAACATATTCGTGACAATATGAGAAATTTTTTCCTTGTATCCCTCTAGGATTATGAACAATGGTGACACATGTTTTAACACTTTCAGGGAAGACATTATCCAATAACAACCCAAATCTTTCCTGTTCATTTTCATCTATTGCAGCAATGAAACAACTGTTTGAATTCAAAAATTCTTTACTTAAATTAATCCTATTCTCCAGCAAGGATAGCCAAGAAGAATGCTTATAAAAGTTTCTATAAAGTATTTCTGTTGTTTTTGAATTAAATGGAGGGTCTATATATATGCATTTTATATTTCCGTGGTATCTTGCGAAAAGCAAATCTAATGCCTGCCAGTTTTCGCTTTTAATAAGCAAGCCATCTAAAAGGTCGCCTAAATCAGCCATTTCGGTAAGTTTCTCAAGGAGTTTTTCTTTGAATTCCTGGCTAAAGTATTTTGTATCAATCGGTAATATTCTTTTTTTCAAATCCTCCTTTGTTTTTGGTATTTCAAATCCCAGATCTTTCCATTCTCTTTTCTGGTCTTTGTCAGTCCAGATCTCCTTATAAAACTCCTCTGGCACATGGTCTGTTGTTATCACATAGTCTGTTTTTAGGACGAACTTCTTTTTCTCCCATAACTTCTTTTGGAAATCCTCAATCTGGGAGAGAAAATCAATTATATCCTCTCCAATTTCCCGCACTACTTTGGCACGGGTGATGTGTTTATCTAAAAATCTTTCCTTTTCCAGTGTTTCAATGTCTAAAACCTCGGCTTTGATAAAGTAATCCAGTTGTTCGGAGAGGAATTTTTTAAGGTTTTTGTGGATGAAATAATCCTTCGTGTTTTTGGCTGTGAATCTTGAAATCTGATAGAGAAGGAGTGGTTTTTCGCTTTTATAGTCCTTGGCTAAAGGTGCTTTTAATTCAATATCTTTAATCTTCTTTAAAACCTCATCATAAGTCTTCTGATTGATTTTCTCCTGCTTCGCCGTGTTGCTACCGCCTGAAACATCGTAACTTCTTACCTCTCCTTCGGTGAACTCCCGATACTGAAAGCGGATGATTAAATCTTTACCCTCAGTCTCTTGTGGATTTTCATCATCAAGAATAAAAAACCTTTGCTTTGTAGCCTTCTTTGACCCTAATTCCTCTCTGGCTGAAACGATGCGGAAGATGACTTTATACTCATTGGCTTTAAATGTGTAATCCCGGAAAAGAAGACCAGTTTTTGTATAATACTGCTCATTATTGGCCCAATAAAGTTTTACTTCTTCACCGTTATAAGGGATGGCATATTTATGCCCTTTTATGGAGTGGCGGTATTGCGGGACAAAATCACCTTCTTCATAGTAACGGGAGAAGAAATTATAGAGATCGTTGAAAACCTGTAATTTAATTTCATCAATAGTTTCCGCCTCATCTATTTGGGCCTTTATCGAAAGAAAATCTCTGCCAAGAGGGGTATCCTTGAACTCTTCTTTAAGCTCTCCCGTAAGGGTGAAAGCCTGTGTTCCTAAACCCTGAATAACCTTTTGTTTTGCTTCTTCAAATCTCTGATTTATGTTGGTTAGTTTTTCATCTTTATGTTTAGCAAAGGAAGATTCAACCTTATTTTTAAGGTCTTCCTGAATAAATTTTTCAATCTGCTCCCGTTTGTAATTTAGAATGCGATAAATTCCAAAGTCCAAATCAGAGGTTTCAAACTGAAAAAGCCTTTTAAGTAAATCCTGAAATTTCTGAATGCTCTCCATGATTGCCTCACTTATTTACTTTACCTTTCTTTCCTGTAGTGGAAGATTTCATATTCTGTAATGCTCGCTCTAGCGATTCATCGCTTATCCACTTATCAATTATTTCCTTCTTAAACCTCCACTGACCAGCGATTTTAATAGAGGGGATTTGACCAGAGCGGGCAAGTTTATAGATGGTGTGTTCGTTCATCTGTAGATATTCAGCTATCTGTTTAATCGTCATTATTTCCTTTTCTTTTTCCTTCATGACCCTACCCTTTTTATCATAATACAGAATTTACTAAAATAAGACAAAATGAGACAACATTTGTCAAGGTATTTCTAAACGAAGAATTTATTGCAATCAGGGGGTAACATACTCAGATTGCATTAATTAATAGGTTAATCATCACTTGGTTGACAATAGTATGATATCAATATAGTGGTATGTATAATCACTTTTAATAAGTAATAAGAGGTGCATTTTTTATGATAAGGTTTGATTTCTCAGGTGTGACAAAAGAGCTTATAAATGAACGGGGTATTTCCAAGGAAGATATAAATGCCCTATCCCCAATAATAAAAGAGGCTCATGATATCCTTTCCTCGAGGAGAGAGAGGGGAGAGATCTTGTTTTATGACCTACCTTATGCAAAGGATACCATAAACCAAGTAAAGGATCTGGCAGGAGACCTCTCTGGTAAGTTTAAAAATATTGTGCACTTAGGTATAGGAGGATCTTCCCTGGGTCCAAAGGCCATATTTTCTGCTCTAAAGGATCCTTTTCATAATTATGTATCCAGCCCAAGGATGTTTTTCCTTGAAAATATAGATCCTGAATACATAGCCTCGCTTTTAGATAATATCTCAGCTGAAGAGACACTGTTTAATGTGGTGAGTAAGTCAGGCGCAACCCCTGAGACTGCATCTCAGTTTATGGTAGTATTTGACCTATTAAAAACCAGACTTGGCAAGAACTATAAAGACCATCTTGTATTCATTACAGACCCTAAAGATGGAGTACTGAGAAGGCTGGCATCTGCCCACGGTATAAGGAGTTTACCCATACCCAAGGAGGTAGGAGGCAGATTTAGTGTGCTTACGCCAGTGGGGTTATTGCCTGCTGCTATGTGTTCTATAGATATAGATAAACTGCTTGATGGGGCTGCCAAGATGGCAGATATTGTAACAAGCCCTGATGTATTTAAAAACCCTGCATACATGTATGCTTGTATACACTTTATTGCCTTTGTAAAGGGCATAAACATCTCTGTTATCATGCCCTACTCTAATGCACTGTATGATCTTGCAGACTGGTATCGGCAACTCTGGGCAGAAAGTCTAGGCAAAAAGACATCCCTAGATAATAAGGATGTATTTACTGGACAGACACCTGTCAAGGCATTAGGTGCTACTGATCAGCACTCGCAGATTCAATTGTATATGGAAGGGCCTTTTGACAAGATCATAAATATAATAACTGTAAAACACTATAGGAAAGATATAAAAATACCTGCTATATTTAATGATATCAATGAGTTAGCCTATCTTGGGTCTAAAGATATGTCAGAGCTCATCAATGCAGAGGCATCATCAATAAGGGCAGCTCTTATAAAAAATGAGAGGCCTACCACCCAAATAGAGATTGACACCATAAACGGAGAAACAATTGGGGCACTATTCATGTTTTTCGAGGTCTCCACTGCATTTATGGGCTACCTCCTAAAGATAGATCCATTTAATCAACCAGGAGTAGAATTAGGGAAACAGCTTACATTTTCTCTTATGGGAAGGCCCGGCTTCGAGGATAAAGTGAAGATGCTAAAAGATAGCCTAAAGACTGTGGAATACATGCATATAGAGATATAAGATTGGGTGAGATAAGGTTATTATCAAAGGAAGTAATAAACCATATAGCAGCAGGAGAGGTGATAGAAAGGCCTGCCTCTGTGGTCAAAGAGCTGATAGAAAACTCTCTTGATGCAGTCTCAGCCAACATATCAGTAGCAATAGAAGGGGGCGGAGTATCTCTTATTCGTGTAGCAGATAATGGTTCTGGTATGGACAAAGAAGATCTTGAGATGGCAATATTAAGACATGCCACAAGCAAGATCAAGGATACTCAAGACCTGTTCAATATCCATAGCCTGGGATTCAGAGGTGAAGCACTTCCCAGTATTGTATCTGTTAGTAAGGCAAAGATTTCCACAAGAAATAAAGGGTTTCCTTTTGGCTGGTTTATTTCAATACAAGGTGGAGATATTATAGAAAGCGGAAAGATAGGCATGCCTGAAGGCACTATCGTGGAGATAAAAGATCTGTTTTTTAATACACCTGCCAGAAAAAAGTTTTTGAAGACCACCTCCACTGAACAGAGAAATATTGTGGATATTATCTCCAGATATGCCCTGTGTTACCCCAATATAGGCTTCAGTTTGAAGGCAAATGAAAGGAGCCTTTTAAACTTAAGCTCAAATATAATATTTGAAGACAGGGTAAAGACTATCCTGGGAAGTAACCTCAAAGATAAGATGTTTAAATTCTCCAAGCAAATATCTAATATGGGCCTCCATGGAATTGTTGCTTCCCCTGATGTGTATCGGCCTACTAGAGGCGGTATCTATACATTTGTAAACAGTAGGTCTGTAAAGGATCCAACCCTAACTGCTGCTGTGATAGAGGGTTTTAAGGATATGCTAATGAAAAACAGGTACCCTGTAGCAATTATATTTTTAAATATAGATCCAAAAGACATAGATATTAATGTCCACCCCACAAAGGCACAGGTGAGATTTAAAGATCCATCTAAGGTATTTGGTTTGATAGCAGGCACCATAAAGGAGACATTAAGGACGTATCCATGGAGAGAAGAAGGCGTTTATAATAGGGAAGCGACATCTATAACAACCAATATGGAATTACACGATAGTGAGCATACTTCGTATTTTACCTCTCGCCAGGGCCTGCATCACAATGATGAAAGCAGTCATTATATTCAAAAGCATATGTTTGAGAAACGCACCTCCTTTTATACCAGTAAAGACATAGTAGGGGTTTTACATTCCACCTATATACTGCTCCAGGACAGGGATGCTCTGTATATTCTAGACCAGCATGCATCCCATGAAAGGATAAATTTTGAAAGGATGAAGGCCATTGCATCTTCTGGGATGACCCCATCCCAGATACTTCTTAACCCTGTTATCATAGAATTGAGCCAGACAGAATACAATGCGCTTGAAGAGATAATACCTTATATAAAGGAGATTGGGTTTGATTGTGCCCCGTTTGGCAAGACAGCTGTTGCAGTAAGGGCTGTACCAAACCCCTTAGAAAAAGAGAACATCAAAGAGATCATCCTATCCCTTATTCATAAGGTATTACAAGAGAACTGGAAGGGGGGAGACTATATAAACAATATTATAGCTACTATAGCATGTCATAAGAGTGTAACAGCAGGGATGATCCTATCATCTCAAGAGATATCTGCTTTGCTAAGAGATCTGGATGATTTAGGTTCTCCTCATACCTGCCCTCATGGTAGACCGCTGTACAAAAAAATTACCTTGAGTGAGATAGAAAAGTGGATCGGGAGACGCCCCTGATTATAATCACAGGTCCAACCTGTTCAGGTAAGACCAGTTTGGCCTTAAAACTAGCGGAAACCCATCCAATCGAAGTAATATCCGCAGATTCTATGCAAGTCTACAGATATATGGACATAGCAACTGCCAAACCTACCCTTAAGGAACGATCTGTGGTAGCTCATCATATAATCGATGTTATCAACCCGGATCAGGAATTTAATGCAGGTATGTTTGTTACAATGGCAAGGGAAAAGATAGAAGATATAAGAGCGAGATCTAAAATACCTTTGGTAGTAGGGGGAACTGGGCTCTATATTAAGGCGCTTGTGTATGGTCTCTGTGCTGCCCCTTCAAGGGCTGAAAGATATCGCTCTATTCTTCATGGTCTGATACACAAAAAAGGGCTATCTTATCTGTATGAGGCGCTTTTAAAAATGGATCCAGATGTTGCAAGAAAAATAAGCCCAAAGGATGAACCAAGGATAATAAGGGCCTTAGAAATCATATTCCTTACAGGGAAAAGACTTAGCAATATCCAAAAGGTACATGGATTTTCAACGCCTTTACTCGATGTTAGGATCGCATGTCTCCTTCCGGATAGGGATATATTATATGCGAGAATAAACTCAAGGGTAATAAAGATGATAGATGCAGGTCTGATTGATGAGACAAAGAATCTCCTTGCAATGGGATATCATCCTGGACTGAGATCCATGAAGAGCCTTGCCTACAAGCATGTCGCAGGCTTTCTATCCTCTAAGGTGTCCATGGAAGAGGCTATAAGACTTATCCAGCGAGATACAAGGCGATATGCAAAACGCCAGATCACGTGGTTTAAGGGAGAGCATAATATTAATTTTTTTGATGAATCAAGTAAGGCCATCTCTGTCATTGATAAAGGCTTACTTAACCCCGGGAATTCAATAGGGGATAAATAATAACACCTACAACCACAGATACAATATTCATGGCAACATCCCTTAGTTCAAAGTACCTGTTTGGAAGCAGAAATTGTATGACCTCATCTAATATACCTATGCCAGAAGCTATTACTAGACTCCAGATAACACCAACAGTAGGCACAGCAGCAAATAGATAACCCAGTATGGCATACTCTACAAGATGGATGATTTCATTAGCACACACCATCATGTAAGAGACTACTCCACTCAGGATAAAAACTATTACAAGCCAGGTAGAACTCCACAATGTAGGGCGTTTTCTAAACCATATTATAATAAGCGCTATGGCCGCAGCTGCACAAATCCCATAGAGAATTGGCGCGTATGCACTACCAAATGCTTTTGAGAGACACCCTGCTATCCTGGGGCCCGGCCATAGCGATGCAAGAATAAAACATGTAAATATAACAGGTATCTTATATGACATATCCTTATATCAAGTATCATTTTTAGCCAAAAATCACTATATAATCCTACAATGACACTTAGTAATTTCGTAACCGTTCACGGTTATGAAATTACTTTGTCCCCTGCGTAAAACTTTTATGGAGTAATGGGATGTTGGAGTACTGGAATTTCAAAAGCCATCCCACTAGATGCATACTTGCGCACACAAAACAATGGCAAATGCCCACCATCTTCTTAATACTCCATTACTCCAAACAATAGTGTTATAATTACCCAATTTATACCATATATTGCACCAAGAATCCTAGACGCCGTTGTAAGGATAATTATAGGAAAGTTTTCATGTAGTGCAAACCACATACATATGGTATGGAATAAAGTAGTGGGTAATAGGAAAAAACGCTATATTGAGAAAAGAATCCGTAAAAAGGTAGGGGTAGCTATCAACGATTATAGGATGATATCTCAAGGAGATAAGATCCTTATTGCTATATCTGGGGGCAAGGATTCAATTGTGCTTTTAAAGATATTAGTGGATATGAAGGTCTTTGCACCTATAAATTTTGATATTATACCAGTACATCTAAAGACCGGAATTATACAAGGATTTGAAGGTATTGCATCCTGGGCAAGAGACCACCTGGATATAGAGATTATACAGATAGATACAAATATATCAAGG
>JAGGYK010000050.1 GCA_021162585.1 Deltaproteobacteria bacterium | reverse complement strand
GGATCGCCAGAGGTTCAGGTGGCCCTTTTAACAAAGAGGATTAATGACCTTACAGAGCATTTCAAAGTGCATAAAAAGGATCACCATTCAAGACGCGGGCTTTTGATGCTTGTTGGACAGAGAAGAAGGTTGCTTGACTATATTAAAAAGAACGACATAAAAAACTACAGAGGGCTTATAAAGGATCTCGGGTTAAGGAGATAAAAATTTATGCAGGTAAAAGCAGAAGGCAGCGCCCAACCACTCATTTTTGAGGCAGGGGAGCTAGCAAAGCAGGCAAATGGAGCTGTTTTAGTCCGTCAAGGGGATAGCATTGTTCTTGTTACTGTGGCTATTTCCAAAGAGGAGCGGGCAGGAATAGATTTTTTACCTCTTACAGTGGACTATCAGGAGATGGCTTACGCAGGAGGGAGGATACCGGGAGGTTTTATAAAAAGAGAAGGCAGGCCCAGTGATCAAGAAATCCTCACGGCAAGGATTATAGACAGGTCCCTCCGCCCGCTTATACAGGCTGATTTTGGTCGTGAGATCCAGATAATAGCAACAGTGTTGTCTGCGGATCCTGATTATAACCCTGATATTTTGGCTATAAATGGGGCCTCAGCAGCCCTTCATATATCTGCGGTGCCGTTTGACGGGCCTGTTGGCGGGGTTCGGGTTGGCCTTGTAAATGGAGATTTTGTCATAAACCCTTCAACAGCACAGATTGTCAGCAGCACAATGGATCTTGTGATAGTCGGCACAAAAGATGCTGTGGTTATGGTCGAAGGCGATGCCAAGGAATTGCCAGAAGAGATGCTATGCAAGGGCATATTTTTTGCTCATTCAAAGATAAAGAATGGAGTAGATGCACAAGAAGAGCTAAAAGCCACTATAGGGAAAACCAAAATCATCCCTTCTGTTAAAGATAAAGATTCCGATCTTTATGAAAGCATAAAGGGGCTTGTTGGTTCCAGAATAGAAAAGGTAATGCGAGCAGGATATACGAAGATAGAAAGGCATGCCAAGACAGATGACCTGCGTGATGAGGCAATAGCACAGCTTGGAGGAGAAAATGGCGAGAAGGCAGCCTTGGTAAGGGCATACTTTGCTACTATTGAAAAGGAAATTGTACGTAAAATGATAAAGGAGGATGGGCTTCGGGTTGACGGCAGAGGTCTGGACGATATAAGGCCTATAGAGTGTAAGGTTGGGTTGTTGCCAAGGGCACACGGATCTGCCCTTTTCACAAGGGGCGAGACCCAGGCCATTGCCATAACAACATTAGGCACATCAAGTGATGAACAAAGAGTAGAGTCTCTGTTAGGGGAGACATCCAAGGCATTTATGGTGCACTATCAATTCCTTCCTTTTTGTGTGGGAGAGGTAAGGCCATTAAGGGGGCCTAACAGGCGAGAGATAGGGCATGGACACCTGGCAGAAAGGGCATTGAGGCAGGTATTACCTGAGAAAGATTCGTTTCCTTATACCATAAGGCTGGTCTCTGAGATATTGGAATCCAACGGGTCATCGTCCATGGCCACCGTGTGTAGCGGTTCTATGGCCCTTATGAACGCTGGAGTGCCTGTGGAAAAGCCAGTAGCAGGCGTTGCTATGGGCATGGTAAAAGAGGGGGATGAGTTTATTATCCTTACGGATATTTTGGGGGATGAAGACCATCTGGGGGATATGGACTTTAAGGCGGCAGGGACAAAAGACGGGATTACAGCCATACAAATGGATATAAAGGCGGCAGGGATTTCAGAGGCAATTTTAGCCGAAGCCTTAAATAAGGCACGCTCTGCAAGGCTAGCCATCCTGGAAAAGATGAATGCCGCCATAGATAAGCCTAATGATAATATTTCTCCATATGCCCCGAGAATATACACTATGGATATCAATCCTGAAAAAATTCGGGATGTTATAGGCCCCGGGGGGAAGGTAATAAGAGAGATTATAGCCAAGACGGAGACAAAGATAGAGATTGAAGATACAGGCAAGGTGAGTATCTTTTCTTTAGATGAAGAACATGCGAATATGGCTATAGAGATAATAAACGGTCTTATAGAAGAGGCTCAGGTGGGGAAGGTTTATGTAGGCAAGGTTGCAACTATCACCAACTACGGTGCCTTTGTTGACATCCTTCCTGGTGTCTCTGGTTTGGTGCACATATCACAGCTTGCCAATGAAAGAGTACAGAACGTGAGGGATGTTGTTAAAGAGGGGGAAGAGGTTTTAGTAAAGGTAATAGATATAGATAAAAACGGAAGAATCAAGTTAAGCCGCAAGGAAGCCTTACCTCAGGCTAAAGCGTAGGGATGGGCCTTCAGACAACTGTATTAGACAATGGGATTCGCATTACAACCGAATCCAATCCCAATGTAAGATCTGTATCGCTTGGTGTATGGGTAAAGGCAGGGTCTAGGCAGGACCCCCCGGATAGGGCAGGAATTGCTCATTTTACCGAGCATATGATGTTTAAGGGGACCAAAAAACGAACAGCCTTCCAGATTGCCAAAGAGATAGACGCGCTTGGTGGCGTATTGAATGCGCACACAACAAAAGAGTATAGCGCATATTACGTAAAGGTCTTAGATGAGCATTTGGAGAATGCCCTTGATGTCTTGGGTGATATATTTTTGAACTCTGAATTTAGGCCTGAAGAGCTGGAAAAAGAGAGAGAAGTTGTGCTTCAGGAGATAAGAATGACTGAAGACACGCCTGATGATTATGTAACACAGCTGTTTTCCATGGCTTTTTTCCATAATACCCCTTTAGGGGTTTCAATCTTAGGGTACCCATCTACAGTAAAGGGTTTCACGAGGGAGCATATCATAAATTTTATAGACCAAGCATATGTCCCAGACTCTATTGTAATAGCAGGGGCGGGAAGTCTTGATCATGCCAGGATAGTAGATATAGTAGGGCCTCAAGTTGAAACCTTCAACAGATCATATTATCCTAATAATACGGTAAAAACTCCGCCCATGGGAGGGGGTATCTTGGCTCAGCACAAAGAGCTAGAACAAGTTCATATAACCATGGGAACTCATGGACCAGGGGTAACTGATAATAAAAGATGGACATATATAGTGCTCAATACCCTTTTGGGAGGTGGTATGAGCTCTATGCTGTTTCAGGAGGCCAGAGAGAGGTTAGGCATTGTTTATTCTATATATTCGTATTTATCTTCCTATGAAGATTGTGGGGCCTTGGCTGTTTATGCAGGGACAACATTAGACCATGTAAACCAGACGATTGAGGTTATTGTAAACCAGATGGCGAGGCTAAAGAGGGGAGATCTTTCTGAGATAAAACTGGATGATATAAAGGCCCAGATCAAGGGGCACCTATTGCTGGCCAGGGAAAGTACAGAAAACAGGATGGCGACTCTGGCCAAAAATGAGATTTATTATCACAGGGATATCCCAATTGATGAAGTCATAGAAAAGATAGATTCTGTAACCACGCAGGATCTGGTAAAGTTGGCAAGAGAGATATTTGTTGAGGACAAGATAACATTAGTTGCTCTGGGCAAGGTAGATGATGCTCAGCTGAGGCGCTCCTTAATCCTATAAACCCCCATGTCCTGTCGGCCACAACGAAGCATGAAAATGAACGTATCACAAAGTAGGGCCCGTTCCCTTAAGCGGGCCGATGAGGGCAAAAGGCCCCTACAGCTGAATGCTGATCGCTGAGAGCTGATAGCTATTTTCATATAAAGAATGTTCGTATATTAGGCAAGACTTACAGGGTCTTTTAGATTGCAATCCCCTGTCTCTTTGTCTTCTATAATTTGTTTCCATGCAAGCTTGTCTTTTTCGTCTATGAGGATGCCTATTAGATATCTTGAATTGTTTACAGTATACCACTTGATAATGCCTTCCAGCATAACATCTTTGACAGTTAGAGTTACATTTTTGTTAAGCAGCTCGAGAATGCTTATATTCACGCAAGGGGTTGGTATTTCTACACAAAGACCTTCTTTGGAAATATCCTTTGTAATACCAGACAGTTGCAGGGAATCATTTGAGGCCATAACGGGTAAAGGCAACAACATTCTTTTTAATGTCCGTCTTTCTAGCATCGCAGTTACCTCTTGATCTGGTTTTAATATATTGATAAGCAAGAAGAATGCCAATATTTAGAAACGTAAAGGTCACCTTAGCTTATGATGGATCTGGGTTTAATGGGTGGCAGATACAGCCTGGCCTAAGAACTGTTCAAGGCGTTTTAGAGGATGCCCTTGGTAAAACATTGGGCGATATTCCAAGGATTGTCGCCTCGGGCCGCACGGACATAGGTGTCCATGCCTTAGGCCAGGTGTTAAATATACATATAGGATCGACTATTCCTGCTTATGGGCTGCTAAGGGGTTTGAATTCCATCTTACCAGATGATATAGCAATTCGCTCGGTAGAAGACGTAGCCCTTGAGTTTCATGCAAGGTATATGGCAAAGTCAAAGATATATGTCTATAGTGTTGACACTTTTGACACGCCAAGCCCTTTCCTGAGAAGATATTCCTTGCATGTGAGACACAAGCTTGATATTCCTGCTATGGCCGAGGCAGCTGGGTTTATGGTTGGAGAGCATGATTTTTCCTCCTTCATGGGGGCGGGATCTTTGGTAAAGAGCACAAAAAGGATGATAATAAGATCGTCTGTGATAGAAAAAGGATGTAGGATATATTATGTTGTAGAAGGTAGTGGTTTTTTAAGGCATATGGTAAGAAACATAGTAGGCACTTTATTATTAATAGGGAAAGGAAAGTTGTCGCCATACGATATAAAAGGGATACTTGATGCTAAGGATAGATCTAAGGCAGGACCTACTGCCCCTCCACAGGGACTTTATCTGGTAGGGGTAAAATATTAGATGATGTCAGCAGTTCATTGTTTTAGTTATTAATTAAATAAAGAGGAATGAATCTAAGGCAATGATCCGCCTATATTTTTGTCATATGCATTATCTATGGCGGAACAGAGATTAGGAGGTGATATATGAGAGGTATAGTGCTGGCTGGGGGACTTGGAACAAGACTTTATCCTCTGACCAAGGTGACTAACAAACATTTGCTCCCCATCTACAACAAACCCATGATTTTTTATCCTATCGAGGCTTTGACAAACGCAGGGATAACTGAGATCTTGATAGTAACAGGGGGGAATAATGCAGGAGACTTCCTGAGGTTATTAGGAAACGGTAAGGATTTTGGCCTAAAGCGTTTGCACTATGCCTATCAAGAGGGTGAAGGTGGAATAGCAGAGGCTCTGGGGTTAGCAGAGGCGTTTGCGGAAGGAGAGCCTGTATGCGTTGTGTTAGGCGATAATATAATAGAGAAAAACATTATAGATGCACTAAAGGCTTATGAGTCTCAAGATGGTGGAGCAAGGATACTCCTTAAAGAGGTTTCTGATCCCCAGCGTTTTGGAGTAGCGGTTTTTGAAGGGGACAGAATAATTCGTATAGAGGAGAAACCGCATCAACCAAAAAGCAAATATGCAATTACAGGCATATACATGTATGATTCAAAGGTGTTTGATATAATTAAAGAGTTAAAACCCTCTGGCAGAGGGGAGTTGGAAATTACAGATGTAAATAATGCCTATATAGAGACTTCTACCATGAGATGGTCCATATTGGATGGGTGGTGGACAGATGCTGGGACCATAGAGAGTCTTTTGAGGGCTGGGAATCTGGTGGCGAAAACAGGCGCAAATAAGATTGATTAAGAGGTGAAAGAGTTAAATGATAAAGGCTTTAATAACAGGAGGATGTGGGTTTATCGGGACTAACCTAATAAGATATGTATTGTCTACCTATAGTGACTGGAGGGTGGTGAACCTTGATCTCCTAACATATGCAGGTAACATAGAGAACACTCAAGGCCTTGAGGAAGCATATCCAGGCAGATATACCTTTGTCAGGGGCGATATTGCAGATGCTGGGCTTATAGATGATCTATTTGATAGACAAAGATTTGATATAGTTTTGAACCTTGCTGCAGAGTCTCATGTGGATCGAAGCATCGAAGACCCGAGTGTTTTTTTAAGGACCAATGTGTTGGGCACCCAAATTCTGTTAGATGCAGCACTAAAGTATAAGGTGGAAAGGCTTGTTCAGATATCCACAGACGAGGTTTATGGAAGTCTTGGCAAGCATGGTCAGTTTACAGAGGATATGAATTTGGCCCCAAACAGCCCCTATTCTGCTTCTAAGGCCTCAGCCGATCTTTTAATAAGGGCGTATGTAAAGACTTATGGGTTGGATGCGGTTATTACCCGGTGTTCAAACAACTATGGCCCTTACCAGTTTCCTGAAAAGCTTATCCCTCTTATGGTGTTAAATGCCTATGAAGACAAAGAGCTTCCAGTATATGGTGACGGGAAAAACATCAGAGATTGGATATATGTAGGGGATCATTGTAGAGGTATAATTATGGTTGCCCAAAGCGGGGTAGGCGGTGAGATTTATAATATGGGTGGGGATACCCAAATGGAGAATATTGAAATTGTACGTATGATCCTTGATTATATACATAAACCTCATAGCTTGATAAAATTTGTGAAAGATAGGCCTGGTCATGATTTTCGTTATGCCATGGATTATTCTAAGATAGAAACTGAACTTGGATGGTGTCCAGCTGTAAAGTTTGAAGAAGGTATCGAGGCTACTATTAAGTGGTATCTTGAAAACAAGAGGTGGTGGGAGGCTGTTCGAACTGGTGAATACATGAATTATTATGAGAGGATGTATGGGGGCAGATGAAGGTCTTGATAACAGGGGCTAAAGGGCTTGTTGGCGCTGAGATTGTACATACCTTTAAGGATTCTTACCATGAAGTCATAGCAAAGGATCACAAAGCGCTTGATATAACGTATTCAGAAGGGTTAAGGGCTGGCTTGGAGGATATCGGGCCTGAGTGGGTGATAAATTGTGCTGCATATACAAAGGTAGATGCATGTGAGGAAAACCAGGATATAGCCTTTAAGGTAAATGGAAAAGCCCCTGGTGTAATTGCCAGCATATGCCAGAGCCTTGGCATTAAGCTATGTCATATAAGTACTGATTATGTGTTTGATGGCACAAAGGAAGATACATATACCGAAGATGATATCACCCATCCGATAAATATATATGGCATGAGCAAACTTGCAGGAGAAAAGGCAATCCAGGAAAATACAGATGGCTATCTAATCATAAGGACGCAATGGTTATTCGGCCCAGCCGGCCCCAATTTTGTTTCTAATATTTTAGATATGGCGAGGCAAAACAAAGAAATAAAGGTTGTAAATGATCAACGGGGCCGTCCAACATATACTCGTGATCTGGCAAAGGCCATAGCCTTACTAATAGAGATGGACGCAAGGGGCATATATCATATCTGTAATAGAGGCTCTGCCTCATGGTATAAGCTCGCAAAAAAGGCGGCAGAGTATGCAGAGGTTGCCACAGAGATAATACCCGTTGGGACAGATGCATTCCCGAGGCCTGCTAAGAGGCCAATGAATGGCGTGTTGTCTACTGAAAAATTTAGGATGTATACAAAGAAGACCTTAGCTCCCTGGCAACTTGCCTTAAAGGAGTATATACAAGGGCATCTGAGAGGGAAAGTATTGGCATGTCAAGATATATGATCACAGGTGGTGCAGGTTTTATTGGTTCTCATATAACACAAAGATTGGTTGATAAAGGGGAGGATGTAGTAGTCTATGATAACCTTCTTACTGGTAATGTTGCAAATATAGAGGATGTTCTTGGGTCTATAACCTTTGTTGAGAAGGATATCAGGGATATAGATGCATTGATAGACGCAGCAAAGGGTTGTGATTATATCATCCATCTTGCAGCGATTCCATCTGTCCCTCTCTCTATCTCGGAGCCTGCTCTTACTAATGAGGTAAATATAACAGGCACATTGAATGTGTTGATAGCCGCCAAAGAGAGTGGTCTGCGTCGTGTTATATATGCATCGAGTTCTGCTGTTTATGGTGATCAATTGCCAAATATGCCAAAGAAAGAGACTATGTCGGTTATGCCTTTGTCTCCATATGCCACGCAGAAGATAGCAGGGGAGTATTATCTAAAAAATTTTTATGCCAATTATGGGCTAGAGACGCTATCACTGAGATTTTTTAATATATTCGGGCCCAGACAGGACCCCAATTCGCAATATTCTGGTGTTATAGCTAAATTTGTTGCAAGGATGTCAAGAGACCTTGCCCCTTATGTAGAAGGTGATGGTAAACAAACCAGGGATTTTACATATGTCTCCAATGTAGTAGATGCCTGTATCCTTGCATGTGAACAGGGGTCTAAAGATGTAGCGGGAAAGGTCTTTAATATTGGATGCGGGAGATCTGTTAGTCTTTTAGGGCTTATTGATAATATAGCTGAGATTACAGGTGTGAAGGTTAAGCCAGAGTTTGGCCCACCTCGTCAGGGGGATATAAGGCATTCATGTGCTGATATTTCTTTAGCAAGGGAATTTTTAGGTTACACACCCAAAGCAGACCTTTATCAAGGCATGGAGAAAACAATAGCCTATTACAGAGAGAATATAACACAGGCAGGATAAGCATTTAGAAAATAAAAACAAGGAAGGAAGCGCATGAAACATCTTGGCAAGGCAAATATCCTCCAGGATGCATTTTTGGCAATACCGAAGGGGAGAGGTGGATTTTGGAGAAAAGACTAAAGAACAAGAGCGCAGGTAGAGAGTGGCTGGATGCCCTGATCGTAGCCTTTATCCTGGCTATGATAATAAGGGCATTTCTTTTGCAGGCGTATCGGATACCATCATCATCTATGGAAGATACCCTGTTAAAAGGGGATCATATATTGGCCACCAAATATAACTATGGCATGACCATACCCTTTTCTACCCATAAATTCTGGGGGGCAGATAAAATCCCTGAAAGGGGAGATGTTGTGATATTCACATTTCCCTTAGATCATGACAAGGATTTTGTAAAGAGAGTAATAGGGCTACCTGGTGAGGTGGTAAGCATAAAAAACAAGATAGTGTATATAAATGGGGAGGCCTTTAAATCAGGTTATGAAAAATATACAGATCCCTATATTATTACAGAAGGTACTGGAAGAATCCGGGACAATCTTGGGCCTATAAAGGTAAAACAAAGGCATGTCTTTGTTATGGGTGACAATCGAGATCAAAGCTATGATAGCCGGTTTTGGGGTCAGGTCCCTATAGAGTATATAAAAGGCAAGGTGCTTATTCTATATTTTTCATGGGACAGCAAAAGACATGGGGTTCGGTTTTCAAGGATAGGGCATTTAGTAAGGTAGGAGGTCTTTATGCTAAAGACAGATATATTAATGGGCTCAGACGAGATCAACAGCATCTTGAGAGGGCTTGTCCATAAATTACAGGAGTGTATAGGGGCCTGGGATGACGTGGCCTTTATAGGTATAAGGGAAGGAGGGGAATATATAGCAAAGTTTCTGGTAGAGATGCTAAAGGTGAAGAAGGGAACCCCTTTGCCTCTGGGCTTGTTAGATATTTCTTTTTATAGAGATGACATCTCTAAAAGGTCATTTTATCCAGAAGTAAAAAGCACTCACATCCCTTTTGATGTAAATGCCAAGCAGATTGTGCTTGTAGATGATGTGTTAAATACCGGTCGCTCTGTGAGGGCTGCTATTGATCAAATTGTAGATCTTGGCAGACCCAAAAGGATATATCTTTTGGTTCTGTTTGATAGAGGGGGAAGAGAATTACCTATACAGCCAGATTTTGTGGGCAAGGATATAACGCTTCCACCTAACAAGATAGTAAAGATAGAAAGATCGAAAAAGGGTTTGATTGGAAAGGCTATAGTAACAGGGGTAAAAGATGATCTGGGCACATAAAGATCTAATAGGGATACAGGATTTAGGCAAGGATGATATTGAAAACATATTCGATGTAGCCACATCTTTTAAAGAGATTTCTACAAGAGAGATAAAAAAGATCCCCCCTTTGAGAGGAAAGACTGTGGTGTTACTCTTTTATGAACCAAGCACACGAACAAGGATGTCTTTTGAGATAGCAGCAAAGAGATTGAGTGCAGATACAATAGCGCTATCCGCCTCTGGATCTTCCTTTGAAAAGGGCGAGACCATATTAGATGCAGCAAGGAATATCATGGCAATGGCGCCTGACTGTATAGTAATACGGTATCCATACGCAGGGTCACCTAAATTATTAGCAAGGGCTTTGCCTTGCTCAATCATTAATGCTGGAGATGGTTTTCATGAGCACCCAACCCAGGCCTTGTTAGATATATATTCCATGAGGGAACATTTTGGTTATATAGATGGGCTTAATGTATTGATAGTAGGGGACATTATGCACTCCAGGGTTGCCAGGTCAAATGTATATGGACTAAAAAAATTTGGCGCAAATGTGACCCTGGTTGCGCCAAAGACCCTTTTACCTCTAGGCACAGATGAATGGGGAGTTGATGTTTGCACAGAATTTGATTCAGTAATACCTGATGCAGATGTAATCATGATGGTGCGAATTCAGAAAGAGAGGATGCAGCAGCGATTTTTCTCAGATGAAAGAGAATATGCATTTTTTTATGGGCTGGATAAATCCCGAGTGGAGCAGATGAAGGAAGGGGCTATCATTATGCATCCAGGTCCCCTTAATAGGGGGGTTGAGATAACTTATGACGCTACAGAAAGCGCCAGATCTGTCATATTAAATCAGGTGGAAAACGGGCTGGCAATAAGGATGGCGTTGCTGTATCTGTTTTTAGGGGGAGGGAAGCGTGTGGATTAAAGGAGGAAGGATACTGGATCCTGCAACAAATATAGATGCACTAGGGGATGTATATGTAGAAGGCGAGAAGATTACAGGAATATATCCAGGAGGAAGATCTACAGAGGATGAAGATATAATTGATGCGGCAGGGCTCTTGGTCATACCTGGGCTTATAGATATGCATGCACACCTAAGGGACCCTGGTTTTGAGTATAAGGAAGATATATACACAGGAAGCCTTGCAGCGGCGGCAGGTGGGATTACCACTGTTATTGCTATGGCCAACACAGAGCCTGTAAATGACAGCCCTGCTGTAACTGAATATATTATGGGAAAGGCAAAAGATGTAGGCTTAGTACGGATTTTGCCAGTGGGCGCTGCAACAAAGGGGCAAAGGGGTAAAGAGCTTGCAGAGATGGGGCTAATGAAGGCAGAAGGGATAGTAGGCATCTCTGATGATGGCGCTCCTATAGAAGATGCCTTTATGTTAAGGAAGGTTTTGGAATATGCAGCCACTTTTGGCTTAAGAGTAATATCCCATCCCGAGGACAAAAGCCTTAGCGGCTCAGGTGTTATGAACGAGGGTGCTCTATCGACCAGGTTGGGTCTTTTGGGTATACCCAAGGCAGCAGAGGAAGTGATGGTTGCCCGGGATGTGATAGTCTCTGAATTTACAAGAATCCCTATACATATTACCCATATATCAACTAAAGAAAGCATGGATATTGTAAAGAGGGCAAAGGGAAAGGGGCTACCCATTTCCTGCGATGTTACACCCCATCATTTGCTTCTAACAGAGCAAAAGGTAAGCTCCTATGATACTAATGCAAAGATGTATCCCCCTTTGAGAGAGGAGATAGATAGGGCCTTCCTAATAAAAGGGATTAAGGAATCTATTATAGATGTCATAGCCACAGATCACGCCCCGCATGCAAGGGATGAAAAAGATCTAGATTTTGATTTGGCCCCGTTTGGTGTTATAGGCCTGCAAACTTTGCTACCTGCTATTATAAAACTCCATCTTGAAAATGATATTGATTTAATGAAGATCCTTTCTTGCGTTACTATAAATCCTGCCAGGATATTGGGTATAGAAGGAGGCACAATTTCTCCTGGCTCAAGGGCAGATATCACCATAGTCGATCCAAATGCTGTGTGGACGTTTACAGAGGATATGATAAAATCAAAGTCCAAAAACTCGCCATTTATAGGGAACACCTTTAAGGGTAAGGTCGTATATACTATAATAAACGGACGTATTGTCTATCAGGAAGGGTGATTTTCCTCTTACAAGAGGCCGGAATCTTTTATTAGACCCTTTACCATTTGCCCTATAGCCAGGCAAGCAGTAAGCCCAGGAGACTCTATACCTATAAGATTTATCATCCCATCAAGCCCCTTTTTCGTTTCATGGGCGATCACAAAGTCTTTTATAGGATCATTGGGCCCTTGGATCTTTGGTCGTATCCCTGCCATATCTGGGACGATATCCTCCTCTTTGATAAATGGTAAGATCGGTTTTATAGCCAGCAAAAATTCTTTTGCATGTGTTACCTCTATTGTGTATTCAATCTTATCTGTATAGATAGTATTTGGCCCTAGCTTTAATGTCCCTGCCATATCTTTTGTGGTGTGTATACCAAGACCGGTTAATCTTGCCAAGGGGCTTGGATAAATAAGGCCTTTTACTAAACGGTGGTTGCCACCTCTTACACAGAAGTATTCCCCTTTGCACGGATATATCTTGTATCCTGCGTCCTCGATGTTTATACCTGCCATATTGGCGATCTGATCTGAAGTTAGCCCTGCGGAATTTATAACAATCCTGGATATAAATGTGTATATGGAACCATCTGGATTTTTTACCTTACATAAAAATCCTTTAGGCGTCTTTTCCACTCCAACTAAGGTGGTATTGTATATAATCTGGCTCCCTTTTTCTAAGGAGAGGCCTTCCAGGGTTTTTATAAGCTGGTGGGAGTCAATAATGCCCGTATTAGGGCAATAAAGGGCAAAGATCCCTTCTATATGGGGCTCTATCTTTTTTAGTTCACGAGAACTGACCAGACGTAAGCCTTGCACCCCGTTTTGTTTCCCTCTTTCAAATAAGGCTTCTATACCTTTAACCTCTTCATCGTTTATCCCAACAACGACCTTTCCAATCTTTTTGTAAGGGATGTGATACCTCTCGCAAAATTCATATAGCAGGTTGTTTCCTTTAACGCATAACTGTGCCTTTAAGAAGTCAGGAGGATAGTATATACCAGCATGTATGACCTCGCTATTTCTGGAGCTTATCCCGTGGCCAGGGCCAGGTTCTCTTTCTATCACCACTAAGTTGTCAGTAAGAGAAGAGGCATAGTGTGCAACAGCCAGCCCTACTACCCCTGCACCCACAATGGTTATATCTACTGTGTTTGGCTCCATAAAGATGTTTTTAGTCCCGGTTTATACCTTATGGGGCATTTCTTTTAGTCCTGTAGGATAATACCTTGCAGCCAGACTCACGTATTGATTCATGCCCAATAATTGCTCTGTTTCCTACAATAATTGTTCCTGTTGGCATGGAATGCATTAACCCCCCCCTCTTCAATGGCGCTCTGGTTTCCTATAATGATTGTGCCATAGTCTCCCACATGACTACACTTGGCCCTATAAAGCACAGGGACCCTTCCTTCAAACTCAAATATAGGCATATCTCCTCCAGCATTTTAATATTCACCATTTGCCCCTTATCATAAAGGAATGTCAAACGACAATTATTTTGCTAACAGACCTACAAACCCGCATGAGCGCTCCACGCTCACAACGAAGTATGAAAATACCCTTCCTAGGGATGAACAGATTCCCCCTTTGAAGGGGGCCAGGGGGATGTTATTGGGAGAGCAACACCCCCATCCCTCCTCTCGTAAGCGATTAAAATCATTTCATATTCCTCTCTAAGCTGAATGCCTGCCCATGCCTCCTGTGCAAAGCAAAAATTCCCTCGCACATCATACAACATGTGTAGGTAAACAGCTCTTATCGGAGATGCAGACAGGCTGACAGCTGATAGCTGATTGCTATTTGTCGAGTAGACATCTATTTCCTCCTAAAATGTTTATACCTTATTTGTGAGGAAATGACACCCCTCACAGAACCGGACTTGTGGTTTTCCCACATCCGGCTCTTCGCTAATATTCACTTTAG
>JAGGYK010000268.1 GCA_021162585.1 Deltaproteobacteria bacterium | reverse complement strand
GATATCTCTTTTATAAGGTGGGGAAAGAAATACAGGGAGTAACTTGTAATTACCAGATCAAATGCATTGTCCTCCATATCCTTAATAATCTCTGCCATGCCTCTTACAAATCTACCTTTATAGCCCGTCTTAACGACACTATTTAGAAACGGGCCTTTATTACTCTCCAGGATATCCAGCCCAGTGACAACGGCCCTGCTATCAAGTAAGCCCTTGAGCTTCTCAATAAAGAAGCCATAACCACAGCCAATGTCCAATACTCTTCTTATACCTGAAAGGTCTATGCCGCCAAGCGCTACATCTCTTATATCTAAAGTGTTCGTAGAATATCGAGTAATGATATGTTTTGTCTTTATATGCTCATCTACATCCTTATAGGCCTTCTCTATCTCTTGCTCGGAATAAAGATTTTCCATAGTAGTCATCACACAACTATATCGGAAATGCTTTCTGCTATGTTTATTATAGCATCCCTAAGAGAGAGCCAATAACCCTGTCTTTATGGTCTATCAATCAAGCCCCCATAAACAATCAAAAACATCCTAACTGGCAGGGTGTTATCTTGTATCCAAGTGCATCTGCTGCATTACCTGCCTCAAAACGGGTTATCCCTAACTCGTCTGCGATCTGCCAGAGTTGGATACAGGAGATCTTTGCCTTCTTCCCCTGGCGAATCGCCTCTTTTTCCACAATGGCCTTGAATTCCTCCGGGACCTCAACCTTTTTGCCGATGACCTTGTAGCTCGATATCCCCTTTCTGCCATAACCAAACAGGCCAAGCTGACATTGATAGATGCTTATGCCTGATTTGGTAGCAGCCCTGCCCACCTCAATGGGAGGAATGGAAAGCCAGGCTGCAATATAATGGGCTACAGGACAGGGCAATTTCCCATCTTCAGGATAGACCTCCATCATCTCTTTGATCTTGGAAATATCCATTATTCAGCCCTCCATTATAAACAAGGCATCTGCCACCTTAGGATAACCACCTACCACAATAATAGGGTTTAAATCTATTTCTTTGATCTGTGGAAAATGCAGAGACAGATACCCAAGATTTATAAGTATGGAAGAAAAAGCATCCCTGTCCACAGGCTTCATCCCTCTATATGACCCAAGTAAAGGGCTTGAAGATACGGACATCATCATTGATGTGGCATCTGTATGGCTCAAAGGCGCCAGCCGTATTACCCTGTCCTTTAGCACCTCTGTAAATATCCCTCCAAGCCCAAACATTATGCATGGAGGAAACCCCGGGAAATATGACATCCCTGCCATCAATTCTCTATCTCCTTTTAACATCTCGCAAACCAGCAAAGGGGTGTCTCTTTCTTTTTGCTTAATAGATTCATAGGCATTTTTCAGACCCTCGTCATCTTTTATATCTAAATATACCAGCCCTTGTTCTGTCTTGTGTAAGATATCCGGAGAACATGCCTTTAAGGCCACGGGATATCCTATTGCATGGGCTCCCTTCAATGCCTCTTCATACGTATGCACAAGGGCTTCATTGGTTGTCGGTATCCCATAGGCCATCAATATTTGCTTTGCCCTATATTCATCTACAGCCCCTGTCTCTATTCTATCTATGATCTGCCTTGCTTTTTCTGGTACTGACGGGAGGTTCTCTGGGGTATCGCAGGCCCTGGTCCTTATGAGGTAGTGCTTGTACAATGCTGCCATAGCAAGAGCTGTCTTTTCAGGGGAATCAAATGTGGGGATTCCATTTTCATGAAATGCCCTTATACAGTGATCTTCATGGTCAAAAAAGGAAGATATCATCAGGGGTTTATTGTATTGCCAGGGCATCTTTACAAGCCCGCTAAGATCAATCATGCCCATCTTACGAAATTCATCTTTTGAACACTTAAATATATCCTTAAACATGGGGTATATCACCTCAGAAAAGCCTGTATCCATTATCCCGTGAATTATAATACCATCTATCTCATCAGATGAAAAAAGCACTTCCGGGATCTTCTGTGTAATTGCTTCATCGTCAGTATGAAAGGTAAGATCAACAGGATTTCTTGGGATTGCATGCCCGGGAATAAACGCCCTGATCCTTTCCTGCAGATCTGTTGGGAACTCCGGGACAGTAAGCCCGTGTTTATTACAGGTATTGGCAATAGCAGTGCCTGGCCCACCCGAATTTGTCAGTATGGCAATACGATTCCCTTTTATGGGTGGCTGGGATGCAAGCCCCCATCCTATGGTATAGAGTTCCTCTATGGTATTCACGCGAATGACCCCGGCCTGCTCAAACAGCCCATCGTATATATAATCAGGTCCTGCCATGGCCCCTGTATGGCTGGATCCAGCGCGTGCACCGGCCTCGGTCCCCCCGACATACTGGGCAACAATGGGTTTTTTTCTGCTTATCTCTCTTGCCAGCTCAAGAAAACGTCCTGCCCGTCTTATGCTCTCTATATACAGGGCTATAACCTTTGTATCTTTATCTTCTCCCAGATACTCCAGACAATCTGTTATATCAATATTTGCCTCATTTCCAACGCTTATTGCCTTGCTAAGGCATATACCGTGTTTGTGCAGATACGGCAGGGTTTGCGTTACATAAGTACCGCTCTGGGAGGCAAGGCCCAGCTTGCCATTATAGCCCTGAAGGGGTAGTACTGTTGCGTTTAAAGGAAGCTGGGAATTCACGATCCCCATACAATTAGGGCCCAAAAAGCGCATGCCATAACGCCTGGCAATATCCACAATCTCGTGCTCCAGCCTTTCGCCCTTCTCACCAATCTCTTTAAACCCAGCAGTGATAACCACCGCATATCTGGTGCCCAGCCTTCCGAAATCTTCCATCATGGATGGAATCAGCATGGTTGGTACCACCAAAAATGCCAACTCAGGGGCATACGGCAACTCCTTGACAGATGGATAAGCCTTCCTCCCAAAGATCACATCCTCTGTAGGATGTACAAGTAATATATCGCCTTGAAATCCACTGCCTGCAAGATTTAAATACTGGATAGTCCCCATCTTCATGGGGTTGGCGCTTGCCCCTACTATAGCAATAGAACCTGGAGACATTATGTAATGTAACGGATTTTTTGCCATGCCTGCCTTCCTTTCTTGGCTTGATATTTAATTGTATAACTAAAGTATTATACCCAATCTTTATGTATTAAGCAAAACATTAGACCTTAGTAGAAGAATACTATTTAAATCAATGGGAGGGATAGAAAGCCAGGCTACAATATAATGGGCTACAGAACAGGGTAGCCATCTACCACAATAATAGGGTTTAGATCCACCTCTTTGAATTGATACTTCCTTATTGGGGTTTGGTGGTGAGAACACCCCAAAGCACGAAAAATGACAGGGAGCTATCCGTTTCTTGGAATATCCGTCCTAAGTATTTCTGGTCACAGACTATCTTCTGACTCTGGGTTCAAACCATAAGAATTCCGCCATTGACATCAATAATGTTGCCTGTAATAAAATTGGATGCTTGAGATGCCAAAAAGACCACGACTTCGGCAATATCCTGGGGCTGGCCCAGGCGGCCTAGGGGAACCATTTCATCTTTGTATGGCTCGTTTATGGTCATGGGAGTTGCAATAGGGCCTGGCGCGATACCGTTAACATAGATACCATGCCTTTCTCCTTTCTTTGCTGCCCATTTTACAAGCGCATGGATCCCTCCCTTAGATGCACAATAATGAGGACCCGCCAATACACCTCCAATTCTTCCCGCAATAGAGCCCAAGCAAACAACTTTGCCGCTCCCTTGTTTCTTCATGTAAGGCCAGACAGCCTGGATCATAAGAAAAGTGCCTCTGAGATTAGTCTGTAATAAGAGATCCCATTCCTCCTGTGTATATTCCTCCAATTCCTTGCTGGAATTACCCAGGATAGCAGCATTACTTACGAGAATATCTATACGATCCCAGGCATGAATAACCTGATCAACAGCCTTTTGCACATCCACTTTTTTGAGCACATCACATTGGATATCCAGAGATTCTCGTCCCACTGCTTGAATATCGGCTATGGTATCTTCACATGGCAACACATCGCAAGCAGCTATATTGGCACCTTCCCGAGCAAGAGCAACGGAGGTTGCCCTACCAATCCCTCGGGAAGCACCGGTCACTATAGCAACTTTGTCAGTTAGATCTATCGGCCCACTTATAGGTGCAATCATGTCTTAAACCCCTCCTTTCCTTAAATCCACATCCTTAGAATTTGTCAACCCTTTCAGAAGGCTCTTCTCCCTGTTTCATTCATTGTTTATAAGCAGACCAACCTCCGTCAGTGAGCCATCCCCCGTCTACAGGAAGCACGGCACCGGTAATGTAACGTGCTTTGGATGAGACTAGGAAAAGAGCAGCTTCAGCAATATCCATCGGATCTATCATATTCCCCATGGGTGTTCGATCTAAAATAAGGCTTGGGTCTCTCTGTCCTGTTTCAATCATATTTTTAATTAGCGGAGTCATGACATAACCGGGTGCAATGGCATTCACCCTAATATTATATTGTGCCCATTCCCGCGCCAGAATGCGAGTCAGCATGTTTACAGCACTTTTCATAGGACCATACATAACCAGAGGTAAAGGTGTGAGACCGGCGATAGATGAAACATTGAGGATGCAACCATTTCCTTGGGTAATCATCTCTCGGCCGGCCCTCCTGCTGCAAAGGTATACCCCTTTGTAATCTACGGCAAATATCTTATCCACGTATTCCAAGCTCAGATCCAGAATGGATGCTACAGGATGCGTGGCTCCAGCATTGTTTACAAGAATATCTACCTTTCCAAATGCATCAAGGGTCATATCAAATAGCAGCTCAACCTGACCTGGATCAGAAACATCGGCTTCAATTGCAAGTGATTTTTGCCCGAGGCCCTCTATCTCTTGAGAGATTTCCCTGGCTGCTTCCCCGTTGAGATCAGGGAGTGCTACTGCTGCTCCTTCTTTCGCAAAGACCATGGCAATCGAGCGGCCAATACCGCTGCCTGCACCAGTTATTATGGCTGTCTTACCCTCAAGACCCTTCATGTTTTATTCACCTTACTTCATCAAACTCGGTAACCAAGTCATAAGCCCGGGGAAAATGACGCACAGCATCAGTACGCCGGTTTGTAAGATGCAGAAAGGGATAACACCCTTATAAATATCCTTCAGGGAAACATCCTCGGATACCACCCCCTTCATATAAAAGATATTCAAGCCAAACGGAGGAGTAATGTATCCGATAACCGTTGCCATAGTGAACAAGAGCATAAACCATAAGGGGTCAATGGACAATGCATGGAGAACCGGAAGAAAGACAGGAACACAGATCATAGTAATGGCCACAGGATCAATAAACATCCCCATGATAAGGGCAATTATCAAGCATATGATAATCACTCCTGTTGCACCGAAGGGAAGAGCTGTAAGATAATTACTTACCAGCCCAGCCGTCCCAGTGCATGTCACAAGCGTTGAGTAACATCCACCGCCAATGACCAGCCACATAATCATACCGGTTACTTTAAAAGAAAGTTTGAGGCCATCAAAAAGATTGCGGAGGCTCAACTGCCGTTGAAGGGCGGCAATTATCAGGGCCCCTATAGCGCCAAAACCAGAGGCTTCTGTAGGAGTGAAGATGCCAGCATAAATGCCCCCCAGAACCACGATAATGAGCAAGATCGGCAAAAGAACTTTAGGAGTAGCCTTGACCTTTCCCAAGAAATCGGCCCTTTCTTCAACTGGCAATGGAGGGCCAAGCTCCGGGTGCATCTCACATCGTATCCAGATGTACAAACAGTATGCAGCTGCAGTTAGTAGTCCAGGGATAATACCACCAGCGAAGAGTTTACCGACCGAAATCGAGGCATACCCCCCTACAATGATCATCAAATTGCTTGGAGGGATGAGTGGGCCCAAGGCACCACCAGCAGTTATGCAACCCACAGTGATATTTTTGTCGTATTTTTTCTCTAACATCTCAGGCAAAGCAATAAGGCCCATGGTAACCGTTGCGGTTGCACCAATTCCACTCAATGCTGCCAACAGAACACTTATAATAGTGGTTGCTATGGCTAGACTGCCCTTAAGACTACCGGTCCACAGACGGATTGTATTGTAGAGGCTAGTGGCGATCCCGGAAAACTGCAGTACTGCAGCCATAAGTACAAAAAGTGGGATGGCAATGAAGACCTCTGTGCCGGCTTGCTTGAAAGAGGCCGATACTACCATGTAAAGGGACGATGGTCCCAGAAATATCAAAAGTAAGAGTGAAGAAAGACCAATCAGAGCAAAGGCTACGGGCAGCCCGGTCATAAGGAGGATTAATAATGATCCAATAATGATTAGTGCGGTTATCAAGACATCAGTCCCCCTTACCTTCGTTGTTTTTACCTAAAATGGTGTTAATATTTTTCAGAAACTCAGAGATGCCCTGTAACAAGAGCAAAAAGCTTCCCACAGGAACGAGCAACTTCATCGGATAGTAGGGCGGGGCCCAGACCGTGGGCATGGTCTCTTTTACCTTCCAGGACATTATGAATATATCCCATCCCTTAATTATCAGCACAAAAATGCCAAAGAAGAAGAAAAAAGAGGTTAAGATGGCCAGAATAGCCTGTTTGCGCTCGCTCATATTTATGGTGAAGACATCCACAGTAACATGGCCCTTTGTCAAAAGTGTGTATCCCCCTCCTATAAAGGTTATCACGGCAAATATCTGAATATTTGTGTCCCAGGCCCATATAGTAGGTTGCTTCATGATATAACGCATGAAGACCTCAAAAGCAGTAATGAATACTAGTGGGATCAGTGCCCAGCAAAACACTCTTCCAATCCACTCACTGATGCTATCTACAATATGAATATACCACTGCATGGTTTTCTCCGCTTTTTTTGATTTTTACTGACATGACAGGTCGAGGGCATTGTCTTTGCCCCCCATCCTGTCAAGAGTAATCGTAATGGGTTTTTAATCCATGGGCCTTCCAAGATCCCTCATCTGCTGCTTAAGGATTTCTATGCCCTTTTTCATCCTTGGGCTCTTGGCAGCCAACTCATCCCAGATGGGTTTTACCAGTTTCCGCATCTTGGCCTGCTCCTCTTCAGGTAGATAACATATTGTAACTGAGCCCATATTAACAGACTTATGCAAGGATGCCTTAGTCTTGGTGATATAGCACATACTTGTATCATCAAGGATATAGCGCGTGCCATATTTAACAATGGCTCTAAGATCTGGGGGCAGCTTTTTGAGTGAATCTTTATTAATTAGCAGAGATACAGCGATCTGAGCTGCTGTAGGTAATGTATAATAATCAACCACCTCGTGAAATTTTATATCCTGAAGTCCTGATGCATCATATATAGCGCCATCAATAGTACCAAGCTTCATGGCCATGTACAACTCAGAGCCTGGAATAACCGCCACAGAACAACCGAGAGCTTGTACATATTTTCCATAAACGCCTAAGGCTCGAATCTTTTTGCCCTTCAGGTCAGAGAGCTTGTGCACAGGAAAATTGGTATTGAAATGATAATAACAGCCAGCCGCACTAGGATAGTGGAGGATATTATGCTCAGCATAGGCCTCACGGATAATGTCTCCAAGGCCCCTGTTCCAATAGGCATCCCAGTATTCATCCCAGGTTCTATGTCCACACGGCAGGCCGATCTCCAGGTCCGTTTCAGGAATCAAGCCGGTATAAAAACCACCATAAGTAACAGCACAGTCAAACACCCCTTTTTCAAGGTATGTTACGATATCCTTTACACTGCACATAGCACCTGGAGGCAGGATCTCTACCTTTAAACGGCCGTTCGTCATCTGCTCTATGGCCTTGGCCCAGTTAATACCGGTCATCATGACTGTACTGGATAGAGGATAAGATGCCTGCATCTTCCATATAATAGGTTTGTTCTTGGCTGCCATAGTATCAAAAGACAAACCAAACACCATTGCAAGAATCAAAAGAAACATCGTTAACTTTTTAAACATAACTTTACCTCCTCTTTTTTAATGTTACAACTTAAAGATTCAAGTTTAATGTAAAGCAAGTAACGTACCAACATCAAAAATTTGAGAAAAAACCAGGCTAATCAACTAGGTATGTCATGTCTTTGACGTTATTGTACAAATGATATATGTTGTATAATGGTACAATATGTCCTGTTATGAAACAAGCCGAGAAGGGCAAAGCTCTAGCATCTTAGACCACCTTAAAATGTCTACGTAATCCTTGTTGCCCGATAAATAAAACGTTCCTTTATATCTTCACTATTAATATATGGTTGGGTTCTAGCCCTTATCTTGCCACCTTCACCTCATCAAAGATCCTAACCCAAGTTTATCCCTTAATTGGCAAAAAAGGGTAAAGAGCACCTAATTTTTACACCTAAACCCGCATAAAACCAGCATTTCTTTTCCAGAAATCTGATGTAGTTACCCATTAAAATAATTCCCCTTGACAAGGCCTATTACATAGCTTATACTTATAAGCATGTATAGAAATAAGGGGGGCAAATCTTTATTATTGACAAAAGCTGAATTTTTAAAAAGTTTAAGAGGCGAATTGAAAAAAGTTTGTCAAGATGAAAGATTTGACCCCTTCCTTATTATTGGTAGCTTTCGGAAGCCACCTCACCCCAAATGCTG
This sequence comes from Deltaproteobacteria bacterium, assembly GCA_021162585.1. Taxonomy (GTDB): domain Bacteria; phylum Desulfobacterota; class Desulfomonilia; order UBA1062; family UBA1062; genus JAGGYK01. The sequence goes on along the minus strand of JAGGYK010000268.1, from coordinate 114 downwards.
CATAAATAGCCTCCACTCCATGCCCCCACCAAGATAAATGACTAAATCTGTACCCCCCAACCAATACCGTCAAAAACTGAGACAAAACCTTCTCATATACCCCTCCACCATTGT
>JAGGYK010000072.1 GCA_021162585.1 Deltaproteobacteria bacterium | reverse complement strand
GATTATATATGTATTTATACCTTTAGCTATACCATTTATGATAGTATTCTGATATGATGAGTTGCGCAAAAGCAAACATTCTCTTGAGTGGGTGATAAAGCCTATCTCTATCAAGATTGAGGGCATCTGTGCGCCTAGCAGGACATAGAAGGGCGCCTGCTTGACCCCCAGATCATTTCTCTTATAATTCCCATTTTTAAGTGATTTAATAATAGAGGTATGAACATATTTAGCAAACTTGGATGATTCATTTATCTTGGAATTGAGCATAAGATCGTTTATGATCAACTGGAGACTACTTATAGATTTGGATGTAGTAGCGTTTTCTCTTGCCGCCACCTGTATAGCTGTTTCATCTGTGGTAAGGTTTAAGAAATACGTCTCCACCCCGCAGGTAGAACGGTTTCTGTTGGCATTAGCATGAATCGATATAAACAGGTCTGCCTTTTTCTTGTTGGCAAATGCAGTACGCTCTTCAAGGGGTATAAAGACATCTGTCTCTCTGGTCAAAAAGACATCAAACCCTTCTTTCTTAAGCCTATTCGCCAGCCTTTTACTAACAGCCAGCGCTATATCTTTTTCTCTTTCACCATGGGGGCCTATAGCCCCAGGGTCTTTACCACCATGTCCAGGATCTATTACTATCCGTGAGACTTTTAATGAGAGTTGTCGTGCAATAGAGGGTATATCGCTTGGCACCTTTGCCTTTGCGCCAGATCTAACTTTCTTTACACTTGAGACAAAGGGCCTTTGCGCCATTTGCTTAACATCCTTTTCTGTACTTACATCGATTACCAGCCTGGATGGATTTTCAAGTGGAAAGGCATTATAATAGGCCTTCTTGGTGAGATCTAAAACAACCCTTACCTTATCCTTTTGGTTCTGCGCAATCCGTATACAGGATAAGTTTCCATCTGCTACATCCATCCTGGATGGGAATTGAGGGGGGATCCTTGTCTTATTAAGGTCAATGACCAATCTAGGCCCCTTTTTCAGCTTAGGGTTTGGAGGAAGCATCGTGGTGTCAAAAGAGATATTTCTTTCGAGATCAATAACTACCCTGGTATATTCCTTATTTGACCATTGCCGGATATTATTCACAAGAACAAGATCAGCCAGGGTTGTCTTTGTGCTAGGCCTATCTTTTATATGTATAGCATTGACACCTTCTCTGGCTTTTTGTGCCATATCACCATTTGGGAATTTTGTGATAACCAGCCTGTAAAGCTCATAGGCCTTTTTCTTGTTGCCAAGTAATGTATCATAGATCCTGGCGCTCTTGTAAATAGCATCATCAGCAAGACTACTTTTAGGATATCTCTTGGCAAGGGAATCGAATACATTGATGGCCTTTTCGAGGTCAGATGTCTTGGTTGAATAACCATAAAGTTGTATATACAGCTTTCCTTTCATATATAAGGCCTTTGGGGCAAACTTGGAATGAGGGTATTGCTGTGCAACTTTAGAATATGCGCTTATCACCTTTATCCAGTTAATCCTGTATTTTCTTTTCTTTGCATCTCTGGTTAGCTCTATATAGTATTTATTGGCTTTCTGGAAAGACTCCGCTGCAAAGCCAGCAGCAAAAAGCACCTGAGGTCTGGTACATAAAAGTGCGAAGATAAAAATTATAATAATACCAATGATATCTTTTCTTATTGGATGATGCATTATCTTTATCATCTTATATTATTTATTCTATATTAAAATGCTATATAAAACAACCATCCTAAATTATAAGCAAAATTAATGCCTGATACGTTTATATATAATATAGATACCCTTTAGGGTAAGACTCCTGTCCAATATATAGTCTTTATTTAGCCATTCTTCTAGTATAGTAGACAGGCCACCAGTTACAATCACTGTAGGAGAGCTGCCTTGCTCCAAACCTATAAGCCTGACCATCTCATTAATCATGGCTGCATGACCCAGGATAACCCCTGAACGCATACATGTATCTGTGGAGCGGCCTGTTACAGTCTCAGAGGCACTTAATTCTATTTTTGGCAGGGCAGTGGCCTGAGAAATAAGCCCTTTATATGCACTGATGAGCCCCGGGGCAATTACCCCTCCAATAAATTCTCCGCCAGCTGTCACATAGTCTATAGTGGTGGCACTGCCTATATCAACAATAATCAGAGATGTCTTGTATATATGATAGGCTGCTGCAGCATTTATTAATCTGTCAACCCCAAGGGTTTCTGTTGTGAGGTAGAGGTTTTTTATGCCCATATCTGTCTTATTATCTATTATAAATGGCTGAACCTTTAAGTAAGTTTTAAAGGTATCTACAACAATTTTTGTTATAGGCTTACAAACACTGGATATGGCAATCTCTTTTGGTTTGTAGTCCACCTCGGTAGAAAATGTATCCCAATATGTATCTGAGTTATGGCAGAGACCTGTATTCATCTCCCATATCTTCCTTATATTAGGCCCATCAAAGATGGCATGGGTTATGTGAGTATTACCTATATCAATAGCAAGCATATATCTTGGTTAGACTAAAATTGGTTATATAATCAAGATGTTTTTAAAGGAACCTTCTGTTTAGTCCCCTTTGGATGTTGGGCTTGACGGCACTGAAATAAGTATATAATAAAAGATGAAAGCTAAAAACTATGTATGAGGTCTAAGATGGATTTGGAAAAGAAACTTGAGAAGATCACTAGCAGGACTCTCCCATTATATATCTTAATAGTTCTATTGATAATATTTGCCAATCCAACAGGCAGCTCATGTTTCCTGGGGTTTATATTCGTATTGATGGGGGAGGCGCTCAGGTTTTGGGCAGCAGGTCACATAAGAAAAAACGATGAATTAACGACCTCAGGGCCATATGCATATATGCAATCCCCTCTATATCTAGGCAGTTTTATTGTTGGCACAGGTTTGTGTATAATGGCAAGAAATCCTATTATATGGGTGATTATCTGCGTTGTGTTCTTCTTTTCCTATATACCCAGAAAGAAGGAAAAGGAGTGGGGCAGGCTGGAAAATCTCTTTGGTGAAGAATTTATAAAATATAAAAATAAGGTGCCATACTTTATCCCGGGGCTCAATCCATATCCTGAAGGCTCAAAGCATCCATGGTCTTTTGCCTCGGTCATTGAGAATACAGAACACCAGACAGCTATTGCCATCTTTCTCATTGCGCTCTTTATCTTTATTCGCTTGCTGTGACTCCAATGGTGGCTGTGTCATGGCCAACCCGTTTGCAGTAGGATGAGCAGATATGTCAATTTAGTGACAATGTTTCCGGTAAAAATAAGTTAAAATTGTATGTACACTGCTGATCCAAATCTGGAATTGTATCTTGTTGCTCATTGAATACCTCACCAGAGATGGCATCGGTCTCTGGACCAGCGCTGATATTTCATCAATTCGTAATTCACTTTTTCCATATCAAATCTTTCGCTGTTAAAGATACCGTCATACCATGGAAAACCGGCAAACCATTCTTTGTAGCTTTTATGCTCTTCATGGCTTGGGTCTTTCAGGGCATCGCAGAACTCATAGTATCCCGGAATGCCGCCAACATCTTCAGGAGGACAGGCTCTGGCTCCTTCCAGACATTCAATATGAGATTGAAGCTCTGGGTCGAAATAGCGGCTGTCTTCAAGGATGATTTCATGTTCCCAGTTGTCACCAAAGTCGTATATGTAATTGAATGTACGGCCTTTCTGCTTCATCAGATCACCCAGGCGATATCTACCGTCTTCAGCGCCATCTTCTCTGAACTCCGGATCTTCTGTATAGCGTTTTTTACCGATAGTAAATGCATGCAGGTGATAATCTTTCCAGCCCATCACAATCTGGATTACATCGTGCAGGCGGTCCAGGGTAATGCTGCCCGGCACAACAAAACGCCGCCAGATTTCGGGTTTGATGTCGAGTAGCCTGATTTTTAGTAAATAAAGTCTTTTGTTCATGGTTTTACCTCCGCAAATATTTCAGCAATTTGTTTCTTATTCACTCTTATAATCCCAAGCGTTTTCTTTTCACTTCCGAGAGCCAGCTCACAGGAAGACCAAGCGTGGCCCATTTGCCACGTGGATCAACAGTGGACTTCGCACCGCGTGATCCAAACGCGACCGATCCGCCTGACTTGCTCAGGTTCAGGGTCACCCCTGGTGCGACCTTGACTCTTCTCCAAAAGCGGAAGTCCATAATGTCCCTACCTTTCGATATTTGTTTGATTCATATTTACCCGGCTATCTATTAAACACCATTATTATTAAATCCCTGCTGTAACCTTTGCACACCCAGGCCCACTGATTGTACTTTACCATCGGATACCGGTTGGACACTTTTCTGTGTGCTGATCCGTTCCTTTAACGCAGGTACATGGGAAATGATGCCTATCAGCTTTCCGTCCTGCTGCAGCCCGGCCAGAGTCTCCAGGGCTGATTCCAATGCATCTTCATCCGGGGCGCCAAAACCCTCATCAAGAAACAGCGAGTCGACGCGCACCTTACGGCTGGCCATCTTTGATAGACCAAGGGCCAGAGACAGACTGACAATGAAACTTTCTCCGCCGGAAAGGTTTTTGGTAGATCGGATTTCACCGGCCTGATAATTATCAACAACATTCAGATCAAACAGCTGTTCATCGTCCCGAACCAGCAGGTAGCGGCCGATCATTTTTTCAAGCTGTCTGTTGGCATACGACACCATCAATTCAAAAGTGAGGCCCTGAGCAAAATTTCTGTATTTCTTACCGTCCGAAGATCCAATCAATGAATGAAGCGAATCCCACCTTGCACATTCTTTTTTTATGTGCTTCGATTAATAATTGTTTCTCTTGATGCTTAACTTTTGCATTCGTATTATCGGTTAGCTTCTTGTTGTTTGTCAAGACATTTGACCCCCTATCCGCAAATAAAATTGCCCCCCTTTTTTTAGTTTCCCTTCTTGAGTTTGTTTTTTAGTCTATAACTGGAACCATTAATATAAAATATTTTGGCGCGGTGGATCAACCGGTCAATAATGGCCGCAGCCACCACGTTGTCCTGGAATATCTGTCCCCAGTCTTCAAAGTTATAATTGCTGGTCAGGATAATCGATCCTTTCTCGTAACGCATGGATACGATTTGAAACAGCAGGTTGGTCTGCTCTCTGGTAACAGGCATATATCCCAGTTCATCGATAACCAGGAGGTTAAGCCGCGAATAGGCCAAAAGTTTTGCCGTGATGCTTCCATCTCTGACAGAAAGCATCATATCCTCAATGAGCTTCTGGGCGGTCATAAAGAGCACACGATATTTTGCCTGCCAGGCGCAGTCTCTACCCTCGTGGTCGCCTTATAGCCCTTCTCCACAAGTTCATTATATATCCTGGTTCCTATGTAATCCATGCCTAACATCTCACCTATTACACCTTCGTAATCATCCAGCATCTTCCCGTAGCCACGCCTTTTAAACTCAGGCGGCCCTGAACTTCTCAGATACTTTCTCACCGTGTTCTTCGATAGATTCAGCTGCCTTGCTATCCCCTTGATCGATTCCCCCTTTACCCTCAATGCCTTTACCTGTTGCCACTTATACATGCTTATCACTCCCCCTTCCTCATCCCTCTCTTTTTGGGAGAAGATTGTTTACCCTTCTCTAGGGGGTCAATTTTAAATGACGATGCGGGGTCAATTCTATTCTACGATTAACAGGGAGATGCAGGCGGGCTGAAGGATACTGATATCCCCTGGGCGGCAAAAGCCGTATTTGGAGAGTATGATACTTGAATGGTTATGCTATTATTGGGTTTTGTAAATCTTTTTCTTAAAGACCTTTACCCTGTTAAATCCTGCCGAAGGCAGGGCGACCAAAGGTCGCATTTAACAGGACCTTCAGCCTATCCACCTGAGTAGTTACGGCATTTTTGCGAAAGCAAAAAAATATAGCAGGAAAATAATTACTTAGACATCGGGTCTGCGACAAAAATACAGGCATAGTTGACAAAAGTATTTTTTTTAACCTATAATCTGAATGCTTAATAAGCATTCAGATTATAGGAGGTATTTATGAGCG
>JAGGYK010000194.1 GCA_021162585.1 Deltaproteobacteria bacterium | reverse complement strand
TTTTTGTCCTGTTATAATGGGACAGCAGGATTTTAAGTTATGTAAAGCTCTTGCCAGGTCTCTAGATGAATGTATTGGTGAGAGGGATGATGTGCTTGTGGTGGCAAGTTCTGACCTATCACACTTTCATCCCTACAAAAGGGCAGAAGACATGGATCGGGTGGTGGCAAAAAGGATAGAGGGCTTTGACATAGAAGGCCTAAATCTGAATTTAAAGGAAGGGGCCTGTGAGGCCTGTGGGGGTGGGCCCATTCTGGCTGCTATGCTTTATGCAAAGGCGAGATCTAAAACCAATACTCTGGTGTTAAAATATGCAAATTCCGGGGATATAACCGGAGATAAATCTTCTGTGGTGGGTTACCTGGCTGCTGTTATTTATTGATGATGCCAGTGGGCCAATGTCTCTCAATAAAAAAGGGGGCATCTGGCCCCCTTTTTTATTCTAAATTTTAGCTAAACTCCTATCCTTTAACAGTCTCTGCTACCCTAATTTTTATTTCAGCACGTGTAGCACGGACAAGCCACTTGCCATACTCAGGATCGTCCTTGCTAAGGCTGGTTAGCTTCCCTTGAGCAACCTCAAGATCCTTCCTTGCCTGGTCTATATCGATGTCTTCTGCCCTGTCTGCTGTCTCGGCAAGGATAATAACCCTGCTACCTGTTACCTCTGCAAAACCACCACTTATCGCCAGATAGATATCTCTATCCTCAGCCTTTGCAATAACCTGTCCAGCCCTGAGTGTGGTCAAAAATGGGGTGTGCCCTGGCAAAGCGCCAAACTCCCCAGCGGCACCCGGCGCAACCACCTCTTCAACCCTGCGGCTAAGCACAGCCTTTTCTGGAGTGACTACTTCTAATTGCATATATTCAGCCATAGCTAAACCCCTTGCCTACTCAGCCAATGTTTTGGCCTTTTCTAGCACCTCATCTATTGGACCTACCATATAAAATGCCTGTTCAGGTATATCATCCATCTCACCATCTACAATCTTCTTGAAACCCTCAATCGTATCCTTTAGCTCTACATATTTACCTTCCGTTCCTGTAAACTGTACTGTCACAAAGAAAGGCTGGGAAAGGAATCTCTGAATCTTTCTTGCCCTGGACACTGTTAATTTATCATCTTCAGAAAGTTCATCCATACCCAAGATTGCTATGATATCCTGCAATTCCTTATATTTCTGCATTATTTGCTGAACCTCTCTTGCTACTTGATAGTGCTCTTCCCCTACAATCTTAGCATCCAAGATCCTCGATGTGGAATCCAAAGGGTCAACAGCAGGATAGATCCCCAGCTCAACGATCTGACGTGACAATACTGTAGTAGCATCAAGGTGGCCGAATGTGGTTGCAGGGGCAGGGTCAGTAAGGTCATCTGCAGGGACATAAATAGCCTGAACAGACGTAATTGATCCGTTCTGAGTCGAGGTGATCCTCTCCTGTAACTCTCCCAAGTCAGTACCTAATGTCGGCTGGTAACCAACAGCAGAAGGCATACGACCCAGCAGAGCTGAGACCTCCATGCCAGCCTGGGTAAATCTAAATATATTGTCAATGAACAAAAGCACATCCTGGTGCTGTTCATCCCTGAAATATTCTGCCACAGCCAATCCGGAAAGTCCCACCCGGGCCCTTGCTCCCGGTGGCTCGTTCATCTGTCCATAGATCAATGCCGCCTTGTCCATGACACCGGATTCCTTCATCTCCAGCCACAGATCATTCCCCTCTCGGGTACGCTCACCAACCCCCGAGAATACAGAATAGCCACCATGTTTCATAGCAATATTGTGAATAAGCTCCATGATGAATACTGTCTTACCAACGCCAGCTCCGCCAAAGAGTCCGATTTTTCCCCCACGCATGTACGGGGTTAAAAGATCAATTACCTTAATGCCGGTTTCAAAGGACTCAATTGTGGTTCTCTGCTCTGTAAATGCAGGGGCATCCCTGTGGATGGGATTCCTTTTTTCCGTAACTATGGGGGGGCCTTCATCCACCGGATTACCAACCACATTAATAATTCTACCCAAAACCTCATTGCCAACAGGCACGGTTATCGGCCCGCCTGAGTCCCTCACCTCCATGCCTCTGACCAGGCCGTCAGTGCTGTCCATTGCAATAGTACGCACTGTCTTATTTCCTAAATGCTGGGCAACCTCTAATACCAGATTATCCTCTTCATCTGAAAGATAAGGGTTGCTTATAAACAATGCATTATATATGTCAGGCAGATCTCCTGTACCGAACTCAACATCGACAACAGCGCCTATAACCTGTGAAACCTTTCCTACACTCATAATCTACTCCTTATTCAATATTTTTATCCTTTGAGTGCCTCAGCGCCACCCACCACCTCCATCAACTCGGTGGTAATAGCAGCCTGCCTGGCACGGTTATATTTAATAGACAATTTATCTATCATCTCAACTGCATTGCCTGATGCGTTCTCCATGGCTGTCATCCTTGCCCCATGTTCTGATGCGGCTGATTCAAGAAGCGCCCTGTAAAAGAATATCCTGAGACTCATGGGGATCAGGGTATCTAAAAGGGCCTCTTCTGAAGGTTCATAAAGGTATTCCACCGTGGACATCTCATCATCTGCCTCCATGGGCTCAACAGGTAAAATTTTATCTACGTGCAGGACCTGCCGCATAGCAGACTGAAACTCGTTAAATATGATGGTCAATTCATCAAACTCTTCTTTGATATACCCATCTATAAGATCATCAGCAATCTCTACTGCAAGCTCATACGTGGGAGTCCCTATCATGGTGCTTTTCCTGACAGGAAATCCCTTTCTTTTGAAGTAATCAACACAGCGTCTGCCCACTAGAACCAAAGAATAATCCTCATAACGACCTTCATTCTCATTAGCGAAGGCATCTGCTGCCCGAAAGACATTATGATTAAATGCCCCACACAGACCTCTGTCCGAGGCGATTACCACCAAAACCCCCTTCTTGGGCTCCCGAACCTGTAATAAAGGATGCACATCAGGATTGGTCCTGGTTACTAGTGATACCAACACCTCATTCATCTTTATCGCATATGGTCTGGCAGCAATAATACTGGATTGAGCACGCCTCAACTTTGCAGCAGCCACCATACGCATGGCCCTTGTTATCTGCTCTGTCTTCTTAACAGATTCAATCCGTTTTTTCAGATCCTTTAAGCTTGGCATTATATCTCCCTACTTTTGAACAACAAATACCTTCTTGAATTCTTCTATCGCATCTTTTAGAGCTTTTTCGGTATCAGAGTCTAGCGTACCTGTATCCCCAATAGCCTTTAAGATTTCAGGATGCTGATTATCAAAAAACAGATAGTACTGTTCCTCAAAATCCTGCAAGACCTCAACCGGATATTCATCAAGATATCCATTGATACCTGCGTACAATAGGACCACCTGCCTGTCTACAGACAACGGGCTATACTGTGGCTGCTTAAGAATCTCCATCAATCTGGCCCCACGATTAAGCTGGGCCTGCGTGGCCTTATCCAGGTCAGATCCAAATTGCGAAAAGGCTGCCAGCTCTCTGTACTGAGCCAGGTCCAGTCTTAAGCTTCCTGCCACCTTTTTCATGGCCTTGATCTGCGCATTACCTCCAACCCTGGATACAGAGATACCCACATTGATGGCAGGCCGAAATCCAGAATAGAACAGGTCTGTCTCAAGGAATATCTGGCCATCAGTGATGGAGATCACATTGGTTGGTATATATGCAGACACATCACCTGCCTGCGTCTCTACGATGGGCATTGCAGTTAAAGAACCACCTCCCATCTCATCGCTGTACTTTGCAGCCCTCTCAAGCAACCTGGAGTGCAGATAAAATACATCGCCAGGAAACGCCTCACGTCCCGGAGGTCGCCTGAGGAGCAGGGATATCTGCCTGTATGCCTGGGCCTGCTTGGTCAGGTCATCATATACAATCAAGGCGTGCTGAGCATTATCCCTGAAATACTCTCCCATCGTAGCCCCTGAATACGGTGATATATACTGCATAGGAGCAGGATCTGATGCTGTTGCAGCCACTACCGTGGTATACTCCATGGCCCCATGCTGCTCTAACGTCGCCACCACCTGAGCTACCGAGGACCTCTTCTGGCCTATTGCAACATAGATGCACTTCACATCTTTGCCCTTTTGATTGATAATAGTATCAACTGCCAAGGCAGTCTTTCCTGTCTGGCGATCGCCGATAATCAATTCTCTCTGTCCTCTGCCTATAGGTGTCATTGAATCTATGGATTTTAACCCTGTTTGCAGGGGTTCCTTAACAGGCTGTCTCTTTACAATACCAGGGGCCTTCACATCAACAACACGCTGTTCTTTTGTATCTATGGGGCCCTTCCCATCTATAGGCAACCCTATGGCATTTACTACCCTGCCAAGTATAGCATCACCAACAGGGACCTGCACAATCCTTTTGGTCCTCTTTACCTGATCCCCTTCCTTGATGCCTGCCACCTCGCCAAAGACAACACACCCGACATTATCCTCCTCCAGGTTAAGGGCCATACCATATATCCCTCCTGGAAACTCTATCAACTCGCTGGACATCACATTTCTGAGTCCATAGACCCGGGCAATACCATCACCTACAGAGAGAATCGTGCCGGTCTCAGCAACATCAATCTCTTTTTCATAACCCTTGATTTGTTCCTTTATAATCTCACTTATCTCTTCTGCCCTTATCTGCATTGCCTATCACCTCTCTTTTAAACTCTGTTTTATTTTTTCTAACTGCGTCTTTATACTGCCATCATAGACAATCCCTTCGACCTCTGCAATGACCCCGCCTATAAGAGATTGGTCTTTCTCAACCTCTACTACCACCTCTTTACCTATAATTCGGGATAGAGCTTGCGCTATCTTATTTACCATATCTCCATCTAAATCCATCGCAGTGAGTAGTTGCACCCTTACCTTGCCTGCCTTTTCATCCAAAAGCGTATGGTAAGAATCCAGGATGTCATCTAAATATTTAAACCTGTCCTTTTCCAGCAATATGTCCAAAAACCTCAGCATATATTGAGATAGTCCTATCTTGTTCGCAATATTGTCAAGTATCCTGCGTTTTAGAAAAAGGTCATACAGTGGAGACTCCAGGATTGATTTTAGTTCATTACTTGAAGCTACAACCTCTGCCACAGTCTCTAATTCCTTAAAAAACTGTTTCTCCTTGGCTTCTTCCTCTCCAACCTCAAATAATGCCTGTGCATATCTTCTTGCTACTAAATCGCCCTTCAATTTTGCCTCACCACCTTATCCAAGTATTCTTCTATTATACGTTTCTGGTCATCAGCTGTAATCTTTTTTTCAATAATATCAGCAGCAAGCTTACAAGCCATATCTGCTACAGTATCTTTCAGGCCTGCCTTTGCCTTTTGTATCTCCTGCTGGGCGCTATCTTTTGCCTGCTCAATAAGCCTCTTAGATGCAATCTTACCTTCTTCTATAATTCGAGCCTTTTCCTTTTCTATCTCGCCTAGAAGCACCTGCCTTATTTCTTGTATATCCTTTTCTACATTCTTTAGTTTCTCTTTATATTCCGCATGCCGTGAGTCGGTATCTCTTTTAGCCTTATCCACATCTTCCAACAACTGAGCAATCTCAGTCCGGCGTTCGCTAAAGTACTTCTTTACCTTGTCTGCCAGCAGCTTATAAAGTATTATTACAAGGATGGCAAAATTTATAATCCTCCAGGTCATATCCCAGATCTTTCGGCCATCTTCACCACCATGTTCTGCAGCAACAGCCAAGGATACTATAACCAAGAGAAAGAATATAATAAGAGGCAGGCTCTTTCTTATCTGTCTTATCATAGAGCCTCCCGCCCCAAGACTCGCCCGGCAATAGATGTTGCCATGGAGCCAAGCTCTGTCTCAATATCCTTTTTGGCCTTTTCTACCTCCTGTGCCATTTCCAGCCTTACCTGAGCTATCATCTCCTCTGCCTTCTTCCTTGCTTCAACTATAATCTCATTTGCTTGAGCCTCTGCTGCCTTCCTTGCAGAGTTCTTGGCTTCCAATGCCTCAACCCTTCCTGTATAGATCTTATCTGTATACTCTTGGAGCATCTGCTGGTTTTCTTCTTCGAGTTTTTTTATCCTTTGTTGACCACCTATTATTTTATCATCTCTTTCATCAAGGATCTTTAAAATAGGCTTATACAAAATCTTGTTGAGGACAAACATCAAGACAAGGAAATTGACCATCTGCACCAGAAAGGTCCAATTAAGCTCTATCATTAATCTATGCCCCCTTACACCACGAATATCAACAGCAGGGCCACCACAAGCGAATAAATGCCCGTAGACTCGGATACTGCTTGGGCTACAAGCATGGTCCGCGTCAAGAGGCCGGCTTCATCCGGGTTTCTCCCTATGGCCTCACATGCCTTGCCGCCAACAAAACCTTCTCCTACGCCAGGCCCTATTGCACCAAGCCCCATAGCAATGCCTGCACCAAGAAAACAAGCTGCCCTAATCAGATCCGCACCACTAATATCCATAATTATATCCTCCCTATCTACTTTATCTTTTTATCTTTATACGACAAACATGAGCACAAAGGCAATTACCAGGGCATATATGGCTGTTGACTGGGCCACTGCCTGGGCTATCAACATTGTTCTCATTATAAGCCCTGTCTTGTCAGGCTGCATTCCCAGCGCCTCACATGCCTTTGCCGCGGTTATACCATTACCATAGCCAGGGCCTATAGCGCCAAAGCCCATAGATATCCCTGCAGCAAGCAAGGCCATTGCGCCTGGTAAGGTAGGTGGCCCGGCATAATTCCCAAATATAAGCATGAGCGATATCATGAGCGAGAATATCACAGGGGTCTGCCCCACGGCCTGACCAACCAGCATAAAGGTCATCATCGGCCTTGTTACGCTTGACTCTCGACTGACCGCCTTACATGCAGACTCGGATGTAATGCCATTTCCCATACCAGAGCCTATAGCACCAAGCCCTATGGATATCCCCGCGCCCAACATGGCGCAAGAAACCAACAGATTCCCTTCCTTGGGCCCCATAGCGATCAGCATAAGCGCTATCAATAGGGCAAATATAGCAGGCGTCTGCGCTACGGCCTGACCTACCAGCATCAACGTAGTAAGCGCCCCTTTAAGCCGGGGTTGCCTTGCGAAACCTTCACATGCCGCACCTCCGGCCTGGCCTCCTCCCCATCCAGAGCCTATTGCACCAAATCCCATGGCAAAGCCTGCACCTATAAGAGCTGCGCTGTATGGCCATGCAGGAATGCCAGAATAATTCCCAAATATAAGCAAAAAGGATATAACCAATGCAAATATAGCAGGGGTCTGGCAGACCGCCTGACCAACCAGCATGGTGGTAGTCATTTGACCGCCAACCAAAGGCTGTCTGGATGCCCCCCATATCGCCTCCAGTGAAGAATAACCAGCACCAATACCAGAACCAAAGGCGCCTAACCCCATTGCAAGCCCTGCACCTATTGCAGCAGCGCTTGCGCATATGCCATTACCTGACAGATCAGTGAATAGTAATAAGACTGCCACCATTAACGCAAATATGGCTGATGTCTCTGCAACGGCCTGACCAACCAGCATAGTCCTGGTAAAAGGAGAGGCCATCTCAAGCCGTCTGGAGATAGATCGGTTTGCCCAGCCTCCGGTTAGACCCTCACCTACAGCAGCACCTATTGCACCAAACCCCATACAGAGCCCGGCCCCAATATATTGTCCTGCCTTTACAATAAACTCTGCATCCATATTTAATTCCCTACTTTATCTGCACAGATATATATACTAACGTCAGCATGGTAAAGACAAATGCCTGAATAGTGCCAATAAACAGACCAAAAAATGCATATAGGACAGGTGGTAAGACCAAAGAATAGATAAGATAACTTACCACTAATATAATAATAGAGCCACCCATCATATTTCCAAATAAACGGAAAGAGATGGAGATCACCTTTGCCAGCTCACCTATTATATTCAAGGGCATCATAAAAAATATAGGTTCACAGTAGTCCTTCAGATATCTCTTAAATCCTTTAAATTTTATCCCTGAATAATGTGCAACAATAAATCCCATAACACCTAAACTTAAGGTGGTATTGATATCCTTTGTTGGCTCAGACAAAAAAGGGATGACACCCAGCATATCAGATATCCAAAAGAGTAAAAATATCGTACATATAAAAGGGAAATATCTCCTATCGGAAAGATCCAAACTGTCTTTTACCAGATCATCCCATGTGCCAACCAATAACTCTGCAGCGCTCTGAAGCGGATTAGGTACCAGCTTTGTGGTCTTTGTAGCAAGAAGAGCGAATAAGACCCAAAAGGCCATAACTATCCATGTCATGATAAGGGTCTCCTTATTCAAGACCATTTGATGGCCTGCTATATTAAATACCCATTGTGGGACGCTACCTATCTCTTCCATTTATTCACAATCTCCCGCTTTAATCTGGTCTATAATGAACACAACATGCGCAAAGAAAAAGCCTGCGGCAGCGGCAAAAAAGGCAGGTATAGAAATCAAGATACTCAAGGCAAGAATGCCCCCCAGACACGCAAAACGCAGTATAAATGCACGGACAGGTCTTAGCCCCCCAAGCGTAGAATAGGCCATCATCAAGGAATTCATCAAAGAGCCTGCAACACCTATGACAATACCAAGGGAGATATCCGTATATCCAAAAATAAAGAATACGGCAAAGCCCAACACAGCAACAGGGGCCACATGTATAAAGGTAGGCCTTACAAAATCAACTGCCCTCATTATTTTTCCTTGGTCTCCCCAGGTCCTGTATCTGTCTATATACTGTCCATCCACCGCCAAATATCCCTATTAGTATAAATATAACCAATACAAGCCCATGCGCGCCCAACCAGCTATCCAGCTTGTATCCTATCCAAAAACACAAACCTATTGAGGCTGCCATAGTAAGGCCTACCTGCGTTACTATGGCTAATTCCTCAAGTACCTTTATATCTCTGCGCCTATTACTACTGCTGAAAAGGCCCCTTCTGGGCCTCTTACTGAATGGCGAATCACTCATTTTTATCATTACTCTTTATATGCTGTCAAGAAATTTATTTGGTGACAGGTGCTATAGCGACCTTTTTTTCTTTCTCGCCCATCTGGCAGCTACCTTCAAACATCACCCCTTCTTCTACTATTAGTGTGGATGTCTTAATATTACCATAGAGTTTTCCTGGAGAATGAATCTCTATCCGGTTTAATGCCTTTAGGTTCCCGTGGACCTCACCGCTTATTATAATGATCTCTGCTTCTATTTCAGCATGTACTGTAGCACTTTCGCCTATAACAAGCACACCTTTAGTAAACACCTCCCCCTTAAACTTACCATCAATACGGACTGTGCCTTCAAAGGTGAGCTTACCATCAAATTCAGTGCCTCTGCCCAACATACCTACTATATTTTCCACATTAATGGTGCTCTTTTTCACAGATCACCCCCTATTAAGTTCGGTATTACATAGCATAAACATGATTACCTTTTCAATCTAGACTTTATATGAAAATAGGGGTCAGGGATCAGGGGCCGGGGGTCAGTTTGAGACGGGG
>JAGGYK010000198.1 GCA_021162585.1 Deltaproteobacteria bacterium | reverse complement strand
GCCCCTGATCCCTGACCCCTATTTTCATATAAAGCCCTAATAACTGACCCCTATGAACTGGCACTTGGCCCCTCACAAAAAAATCTTCCTTTGTTATAAATTTTCTGGTAAACTAAAACAGATATTTTTTAGGGTTGGGTTATAAATTATTTATAATTAATAACTTTACGAATAAGGGGGTAAACTCATGGAGGAGCGCAGGGACTATAGAAGAAAGCAGGTAGATATAAATGCTGTGTATAAGGGCTCTTCAGAAACCTTTGAAAAGGGCCAAATCAAGGATATAAGTTATGGGGGTATGTTTATAGAAACAGATTCCCCATTAGATGAAGGCACGTTAATAATTGCAAGTCTGGATGCCAGTGATTTTGGAAAGATCATCAGGGTTCAAGGTCATGTGATTAGGGTAACCACTAAGGGTGCAGGTATCAAATTTACAAGTATTGATAAAAAAGGTGTTGAAACAATAACCTCCTATCGATCTTGAGTGCTTTTTCTCAGATTTATAATTTGTGGTCCGTGAAGATTATCTGTTTTGAAAAAAGACTCCCCTCTTATTTTATTCTCTAAAACCTAACAAAATGTAGAGTAAACTTTACACCATATATCCTGGTCCTGTTTTTTGGTTCATACCCTAAACCGGGTGATAATGGCTCTGATACCCCATCAACAGGTATAAGCACTACGGCCTTTTTATTTGAGTGATTGATCCGCCAGTCCCACAGATAGGGTTCGATTGTATAGGCAAAGGATTTTCCCTTGGTAAGACATCTGAAAAATAAAGAGACCCTGGTACCGCGGCCATCAAAGGCATCCTGACGATTTTTTACATCTTTATAGATGTAAGTACCCCCTTCATATGTAAAAGGAGCTATGTCACTCAGATGAGTCTTTACCTCTCCTCCCCAAAATAAATCATATTCGGCACGGATACCCAAACTCCAATCCTCTGATATAGAACTAGTGGCCTCAAGTCCAATAGGAGAATAAACAGAGCTTATCTCCCGCTCATACGCTGCCGTACTCTTTTTGTGCCCATCGTCATTTAAATAACGACAAGCAATGCCTAAAAATGGGGTTATTCTATGCTCCCCACTGATGATAAAGTCATGACCGGCAAGGTATCTGGCGTTTGCCATCTGGTCTTTGAAGTCAGCTATCTCCACAGGGGTGCCATCTGTATAATGTCCATCATAATCCACTTTCCCTTCGCAATACTCGATAGAGATATGCTGCATGAGAGAATTTTTGTGAAATGTATATGTAATCTCTCCACCATATAGAGTGCCATCCTCTTTCATAAGATCACCTGCTACACCTACTGCCTCGCCATTAGGTTCAGTATAATGGAATGATACACAATTGACTCCTATTGCTAGATCATGTACAGGTATCGGGTTCGCGGCAAATATTGATTTAGGAGCAATGAATATAAAAATCGACAGGACCGCAATTAGTAATGGCCTAACTAAATTTTGTCTTTGCCATGCCATAATAAAACTCCTTTCTCATCTATATTGTAAAATAGAAATGTTATGTCACATCCTATCGAAGAAAGATGAAAAAAACTTTAGAGAATCTAAGGGTTATATAATCCACAAGACTATATTTTCCTAGTTCAACCCCTTTACTGAAAAACCCTTTTCAATAACTGATCCAAATTCCACTACAAGACCCATTGAACTGTTATCCAGCGCCTTTAATATCAATATCATGCCCTGATATTTATCGATACTAACGCCTTCCTCAGGCAATTTTCTTTCCTCATATATACCCAATAGGCTTCCTTGTTTTACTCCTTGATCTACTCCTATATCGATAAATGCCACATCATGTACGCTGATTTCAGTCATATTGCCATACACATCTACAATACGTGCGGGGACTGTAATCTGTGGGCAAGAAATATTCAGGCACAGAGGTTTGACCTCCTTAAGATCGTAAGTTATGTCGCCTTTTTTGACCTCTTGATTGGAATACCAGATTTTACACCTCGCAATATCTCCACTTACTTTATCTACCTTTGCTAATGCAACCACCTTATAAAGATAGCCATTTACGGTAGATCCTTCTTTTATCTCCTTTTGTTTTGAAACAAGAGCAAGTCCTTGTCCTGGATGTACATCTGATGACATCTTTGCCAGGATGGTATCCTCAAGGGTTGCAAGGCTACCTATTGTCTCATTCTCAATAATCTTCCCGGTCCCCCTAAGCGGAGTTTTGGTATAGATAAGGGTGGAATAGCCAGGAGATACAACAATAGTTTTTTCTTTTTGCTCCACAAATTCTTTAGGGGAGTATACCTTTGGGGGTGAGGGTTTTTCTGCCTGGGCAACCACAATCTCCACTGTTTTGCCTTGTCTTTTTATGATTACCTTGTCACCAGGATATATCAGGTGCGGATTGGTAATATCCTGATTCTTTGCCCATACGATTGGCCAATCCCATGGTGTATTGAGATATTTAATGGATATATCCCATAGAGTATCACCCTCTTTTACTGTATGAATGATTTCTGAAGCCAGAAGCATGGGTGAAGCGCCCAATACCAGTAAACCAACAAAGGCTATAATAATCTTTTTCAAAACGCCCCTCCTTATCTTTACCATATTGTTTTATATGTATCGGAGATGTCAAGTCCATTCTTGAAAGACAATAAGATTTAAGATAGATAATCTTTATGCGACTAGACAGTATATATG
>JAGGYK010000004.1 GCA_021162585.1 Deltaproteobacteria bacterium | reverse complement strand
TCTCAGATGTAGCCAACACTTTCACCGCACATAAATCTTCTTGACATTAGGTTTTACCACCTTATAATTATAATAGAGTTTAAACCAATATGAGAAAAAGGTCAACCAACTAAATAAGATATTATGGCCTCGGAATCATAATGTGGGAATTGATAATAATTATTTTTTGTATTGGGGGACAGCAATAAATGTCAATGAATTGTATTTTTCATCTCTTGCAAGTGTTTGGCTCTAAATATAATACCATAAAGCCAAAATATACTACACCGATGGATTGCTACCCTAGGAAAAATAGTTGGAGGTAATAGGTATGAGGGATGTGTACATTGTAGGTATTGATACAATCAAGTTTGGAAAGTACCTGGATAAGAGTATCAAGGATCTTACAGCCCAGACTGTTATGGGATGTCTTAAGGATGCAGGGCTTGAGAAGAAAGATATCCAGGCTCTTTGGTTTTCCAATTCTGGATGGGGAGACAAGGGGCAAACTACTATCAGGGGCCAGGTTGCACTCAGGCCTATGGGTATAGATACGATCCCTATTACCAATGTAGAGAATGCATGTGCAGGGGGATCTACCGCATTCCATCATGCATGGATAACTACAGCATGTGGGCTTTATGATATTACCATGGCAGTTGGGGCTGAAAAGCTCTATGACAAAAACAAGATGGCAGTATTCGCAGGATTTCTTGGGGGCATAGACATAGAAAATGCCCTTCCAATACTGGAAACGCTTACGGATTTTCAGTTGACCGATGATGATTATAGGCAAATCGAGGAGTTTAAAAAAAAATACAATATTAGTGATGATAAAGCAGTAAAAAGGGGCAGCAAAAAGAAGAAAGATTCTCTATGGAAGAGGTTTCATGACAACTTTGTAGTGGCTATTCAACTAGGGGAGAATCTGGGTTATGATGTTATGTGGAAATTGAGCAAGGTAAGTATGGGTGACCACACGCCCTTTATGGATGTATATGGCTATATAGCTAGACAGCACATGAAAAGATATGGAAGCACCATAGAGCAACTGGCGATTATTGCCTCGAAGAACCACTTTAATTCTACCTTGAATCCCAATGCTCAGTATACATTTGAAGTCCCGGTAGAACAGGTCCTTGCAGATAGAATGGTGACTTGGCCTTTGACCAGGAGTATGTGTGCACCTATTGGTGATGGTGCTGCATCTGCCATATTGTGCTCAGAAGATGTAGTAAAAAGACTTGGGTTGAAGAGCCAGGCAGTCAGGGTCCGCGCGTCTATACTTGGCTCTGGCAAAGAGAGGGAGATTGGTTCTGATGAGCCAGAGATTGGACAGCGGCTTGCAAGACAAGCATATGAAAAAGCTGGTATTGGGCCTAGTGATATAGATCTTGCAGAGGTCCATGATGCAACTGCATATGGAGAACTTTCTCAGGTAGAAAACCTTGGTTTCTGTGCAAAGGGGGAAGGAGGCATGTTTGCAGAAAAGGGGGAGACCAGACTTGATGGTTCCATACCTATTAATACCAGTGGTGGTCTGATATCCCGGGGCCATCCAATTGGTGCATCAGGCCTGGCGCAGATTCATGAACTGACAACCCAGCTCAGGGGGCGTGCAGGTAAGAGACAGGTTAAAAAGCACAGACTGGCAATGGCTGAAAATGGTGGTGGCGCTCTCGGTACGGAAGAAGCTGCCATGTGCATGCATATACTGGAGGCGCCATCTAAGTAATATTTAGATTTAAGGAGGTTTGCATGGCCGAGAAGGAAAATAAGAAGACACCGGATGTACAGAATTGGAACTCTGTTGAAAAGGTTATCTTTGAGCGGAGGAGTGTTCGCAAATACAGGGATAAACAGGTTCCTGAAAACCTTATTCGCAGGGTCCTGGAGGCAGGCAGGTTTGCACCATCAGCAGGTAATTGTCAGCCATGGAAGTTTATTGTGCTCAGGGATAAGGAGATGATTAATGAGATGGAAAGGGATGTGATCAGGTTATGCAAGGTGTTCAAATTTCTTATGGATTGGAGAAGGCCTGGGCTTATTGGTAAGATAGCCTGGCTTAATGCTCAGGTATCGATAAGGCTTATGCCTAACAAATTGCACCCAATACCCTTTGGGGCAATAAGCCTTATTGCAGATGGAAAACTTGGTGTTTTTCATGGTGCTCCAACAATAATCTTTATCTTGAAGGATAGAAGGGGTGTTGGCAATCCTGATCTTGACTGTGGCATCTGCGGACAGAACATGGTCTTAGCTGCCTACAGCCTGGGACTATCCACCTGCTGGATAGGATTTGCAATACTATTGGCCTATGGACCTAAGTGGAAAAGGCGCCTGGGCATAGGATTTCCATATGAACTTGTGGAAGGTATTTGTATTGGTTACCCGGTTGGAAATCCTAATGGAATAATACCTAGAGAGACCCATGAGATAGACTGGTACGAGCACGGAGAAAAGAAGACTATGTTTTAAAGATAATTTCAGGAGGTGAACTATGTCTTATCTCAATCTAATAGAAAGGTTAAGGATCCCCACCTATGACAATGAGGAATATGCAACCACTGGTCGGGTTAGAATTGATCATGAAAAATGCAATGGATGCGGTATGTGTGCAATGATATGCCCTGGGAATGCCCTTTATATTGCAGGTGAGGGTAAAAATAAAAAGGCTTATCTGGAAAAAGACTTTCCACAGTGCATGTCATGTAATAATTGTGCTGCTATATGTGAAAGAGATGCGATTATTGTTAATGTGACGTATGATTTTGGTTATTTTTACAAGATATTACACCGGGGCGAAATGAAACCGCCAAGAAAATTTTAAGATCTTAAAGGGGTGATAAGATGAACATAGATAAACAAAAACTGAAGCAAGGCATCCAGAAGCTAAGGCTATTAAGGAATACAATCGTATGGCTTTCCAAATTCCTATGGGAAGAGAAAAAGAGAGGTACACTCCTTAC
Organism: Deltaproteobacteria bacterium; assembly: GCA_021162585.1. Taxonomy (GTDB): domain Bacteria; phylum Desulfobacterota; class Desulfomonilia; order UBA1062; family UBA1062; genus JAGGYK01. The sequence continues at coordinate 3,664 of JAGGYK010000004.1, read as the reverse complement.
TAATCTTAAGGGCCTGCCAAAGGGTGAGGTCATAGAAGACATGTCCTGGGCTGAGCTTTTAGAGGAAAGGGCAAGTCAGGTCCCATACAAGAAGTTCCTCCTCTATAAGGATGAGGAATTTACATACTCTAAGATGGATGAGAATGTAAACAAAATAGCAAATTTTCTTTTGCAGCTGGGTGGTAGTAAGGCCAAGGGCATAGGTATCTTTATGAGAAACTCCCCGAGGTTTCTAGATATCTTCTTTGGAGCCCAAAAAATCGGTATGTATACAGTCCCTATAAATGCTGCACTAAAAGGTGATGGGTTGAAATTTATTATAAACCACAGCGACATAGAGTACCTGGCAATAGATGCAGAACTCCTGGAGAGCTTTACTAAGATTTCTAATCAGACAGATAGATTAAAAAATGTCATTGTAGATGATATCGAGGAAGAGGCAAAAGCCTATACAATACCTGAGGGTATGACCTTGTTAAGTGATGCCTACGGGCATGATATATCATCTCGCAACCCTGGTATTGGGTACAACAAGGAAGATATATGCCTTATTATGTATACATCCGGCACCACGGGTCTGCCAAAGGGGGTTGTATATAAATATAATAAGACAAATGTAAAGAAACTCTGTGTTATGGCTGGTATCACCCTTAAAAAAGATGATGTCTATTATACCCCCCTTTCGCTCTTTCATGGCAATGCCATGTTTTTGACTGTAACACTGGCAATGGGCCTAAAGGCCACAGTTGCCCTATCAAGGAGGTTTTCTGCAAGCAGGTTCTGGGATGAGGTGCGTAGGTACAATGCCACTGTATTTAATACCATTGGGTCCATGATTCCTATTCTAATGAAACAGCCGGAGAAACCAACTGATAATCAGAACAAGGTCCGTTATATACTGTCTGCTGCATGCCCTGCTGATATGTGGGAGGCATTTGAGAGGCGTTTTGGTGTCAAGATCTATGAAGGGTATGCCGCAGTAGATGGTGGTGGTAAGGCCATAATGAATTTTGGGACAGGACCTGTAGGCTCTATTGGCAGACCATCTTCACAGATGGGTGAATTAAGGATTGTTGATGAAAATGGGGGTGATGTCCCGGTAGGTGTACCAGGAGAATTGATCTTCAAGGTTGGTGAAGCCAAAAGTAGTGTTGAATACTACAAGAATGAGAAGGCTACGAACGACAAGGTAAGAGACGGTTGGCTCTACACTGGTGATTTAGTCAGGACTGATGAAGATGGATATCTCTATTTTGTAGGTCGCAATACAGAGTCCATGCGTCGTGGTGGTGAAAATGTATCTGCCTATGAGGTAGAGCATGTTATCATGAAGCATCCTGCGATTGAGGATGTGGCAGTGTATGCAGTGCCATCCGAACTTGCTGAAGATGAGATAATGACATCTGTAAAGCTGGTAGAAGGCAAAGAGCTTGCACCAAAGGAGTTGATAGAGTTTCTCCAGGACAAACTGGCAAAGTTCGCTATCCCCAGATATATCCGCATAGTAGATGAGTTTCCCATGACCAGTACACATCGGATCATAAAAAAGGAGCTGGAAAAGATAGGTGTTACTAAAGATACCTATGATGCAAAGGGTGCATAGTTATTTTAGGGGGGAAAATAAAATATTTCGCTTACAATCCGTACACGTATAGGTTGTAGGATTTAGTGTTAGGTTTTAGGTGTTAAGAAAAAATTACAGGGCAAAGGATTAGAGCATGAACTGCCACAACCTTTAGTCTCTAACTTGGAAAACTTCTATACTTAACACCTAACACTTAACACATTTTGCTTAAAATATATCCGAGGAGATTGGTATGATTTCGAATAGAGAGGTGAAGCCCTTATTAGACAGAGAACCCAGGTTTGAAGACATTATGTGCAGTCTCAACTCTGTACCAAGGCTTCCAAGGGCGATTATCAAGGAGACAAAAGAAGTTATAGCCATTGCCAGAAAGTTTAATGATGAGGTGGTCAGACCTTACGCGCTGGACCTTGATCGTAAGAAGCATGAAGATCCTGATTACCTACCCTGGGGGTTTGTAAAAAAGGCAAATGAGTGGGGTTTTTACACCATGTGGATACCAAAAATATTCGGTGGTAAGGGACTTAATATGCCCTCAATGTCCTATTTCCTCGAGGAGATTGCATCTGCATGTACAGGTATGGCCAATCTTATTGGGGTGCACTACCTTGGCGTGGTTACAATTTCTGCATCGTGGCATATACGGTTAATGAACAAACTGTTTCGGGATACCCTGGAAGGAGAAAAAAGGGGTAGTCCTTGCCTTATATCCCTTGCCATAACAGAGCCTGGTGCAGGCACAGATGTAGAGGAAGTAGCATTAGTAAAAAAGGCAAAGGTCACCTGTCATGCCAAAAAGGTAAACGGGGGTTATATTGTAAATGGCAGGAAGATCTTTATATCCAATGGACACCTTTCTACCTGGCATATGCTCATTGCCTATTCAGACCTAAAGAGGCCAGCAGAAAGTACAGTTATGCTAGCAGTAAGGAATGGCACAAAGGGGTTTTCATTTGGCACACAGGAGATAAAGATGGGACAAAAGGGTTGTCCTGCCAGCGAATTGATATTTGAGGACTGCTTTATCCCTGATGAGAATGTGTGTTTTGATCCAATTCAGATAAAAAAATTCTCAAGGTCTGTCAAGGAAACTAACATGCAGGTTATTGACTATGTGGTTTCTGGTTCAAGGGCAGGTGTAGGCGCATTTGGGACAGGTGTTGCCAGGGGTGCATTTGAAGAGGCTCTTCGATTTGCATCTGAGACCGAGGTAGATGGTAGACTTTTGATTAATCATGAGTGGGCACAGTGTATGCTTGCAGAGATGTACAAGAATGTGGCAATTGCAAGGCTTAGTTATGTAGAGACCAATTATGCGAATGGCCTTTATGGTATATTTAAACTCTTACAATGGAAGCCCATATTCTATTATACGAAATATATGCCAAAGTCCATTATTGACAGGTTTATTTCACCCTTCCTTGACCTTCCAATTACAACATGGCTCTTCAGAAAGATCAACTTTGATTGGCAAAAAGATGAAGAGGCACAGCGCACATCTGGGTGGGCATCCCTATCCAAGTTTGTAGGAACAGATATGGGGGTAAAGAATTGCCAGTTAGCCCTGGAGCTAATGGGACAAGCCGGATTGCGTCATGACATGCGTGCAGAAAAGCACCTCAGGGATTCAAAGCTTTTGCAGATCTATGAAGGCACAAACCAATTGAACAGGCTGAATTTATTCAAGTGCTTAATTGGCCGCTCTATTCCGCAGGCCAGGGTATTTGAAGAATGATATAAAAGGAGGGACTCATGATAGCTGCAATAAATCCAGATTTAAAACCATTTGAGGATATGGCTACAACGTTTGCAACCAAGGAGCTTGCCCCTAACAGGGAAGAAAACGACAGATATCCTTTTGGAGAGTTTTTTAATAATGTGCTGGATAAGGCATATGAAGTAGGCTTCCTGGGCATTACTTTACCTGAAGATATTGATGGTATTGGCCAGGGGATAAGTGCCTTGTGTGTGATTCTGGACAACATCTGTCAGGTTGATGCCAGCCTGGGTGGTATCATACTTGCCAATGCAATCGCACAAGAGATAATGCTCAGTGCAAATAGTAAGGATCTCCTTGGC
>JAGGYK010000310.1 GCA_021162585.1 Deltaproteobacteria bacterium | reverse complement strand
GTGTCCGACAGGACATGGGGGGCTATATGAAAATAGGCACAAAGCTTTGTAGGGGCCTTTTGCCCTCATCGGCCCGCTTAAGGGAACGGGCCCTACATTGTGATACGTTCATTTTCATACTTGGTTGTGAGTGCGAAGCGCTCATACGCGTTTATATGAAAATAGTTTGATGTTTCTTTGAAATCTGCTAATCTTTAATGACAACTTTTCTGGGGGAGGACAAATGAAATCTTATCGCAAAGAACTTTGGTTCAATACAAAAAACAGGGTGGAATTTATAAATATAACACCAATGGTTGAAGAAGCTTTGAGAGAAAGTGGCGTTACCGAGGGCCTTTGTCTTGTGAATGCGATGCACATCACGGCATCTGTGTTTATCAATGACGATGAGTCAGGGCTTCACCATGATTATGCCCTCTGGCTGGAAAGACTTGCCCCCCATGAGCCTGTATCACAGTATAGACACAATGTAGGCGAAGACAATGCAGACGGACATATGAAAAGACAGGTCATGGGCAGAGAAGTGGTTGTGGCCATTACAGGGGGAAAGCTCGATTTCGGGCCATGGGAACAGATCCATTATGGTGAGTTTGACGGCCGGCGAAGGAAACGGGTTCTCATTAAGATCATTGGGGAATAGTGAACAGTCAACAGTCGTCAGTCGACAGTCAAGAAAGATAAAAGATACTCAAGAGTCGAGAAATCCAAAGAATAAAAGGTAACAGTCCACCCGCCACAAAGGCGGGCCAGGGAATTCTCTTTAACTCAAAACCCAAAACTTTAAAGTAGACCCTACAGTTTTTTTCGACTGTCGACTGTCGACTGTTTCTAGATAAGTAGACAACTTTATCAAACTTAAGTATAAGCCTGAATTGTAATGCTTGTATATAGATACATACTATCCCAGGTTGTAAAGGTATTTCTAGGGGCGCTGGGTATTCTCTTTAGCGTAGCTGGTATTGTGGAATGGATAAAAGCCAGTGGGATTATATCTATAACAGATATAGATGTGCTGCTTCTGGCCATGGTACCCACGGCCACGTTTGTCCTTCCTATGGCATTATTGTTTAGCGTACTTATTGTCCTTGAGAGGCTTTCTTCTGATTCTGAGATTGTGGCCCTGGATGCATGTGGCGTACCAAGGCGTGCTATATATACCCCTGTGATGGGCTTTTGTATATTTTGTATGGTAATTCACTTGGGTATCTCTACATATCTTGGCCCAATATCGCTTAACAAGATAAAAGAAAGGCTCATTTCAGATGCCCCTCAGAAGATATATGCGTTTGTGGAAGAAAGGGATTTTGAGACCATATTTAAAGGCTTCATCATATATATAGAGGCCGTGGACCGCAGCTCAAATGAGTTAAGGGGGATATATATTGAGTCAATGGGGGACCCACCTGCTATTATCACTGCTGATAAGGGCTCCTTGAGTTTTAGTTCTCCCAATATAGTTATGAGATTAAACAATGGTAGCATCTTTATGAATCAGGGTCACACCTTGAGATACATAACCTTTGATGAATACAAATTTTGTATAGAAGCAGGCCTTGGCCGTAGGCTTGATATAAAAACATATGAAACATCCACACAGTCCGAGCTACAGAATATGATAAGGGACAGACCTCACCCACGATGGATCAAGGAATACCATATGAGATTTGCCTTTCCTGTACTCAATCTGATCCTTGGTGTAATTGGTATTACCTTTGGCATTAGGGGGCCAAGGTCTACACATCATGCAGGGTTCCTTATAGGGGTAATGACTATATTTGGTTATTATATGGTATTTTTATTTTCAGACCGCCTTGTCAAAGGAGCTGTTATGAATTCAGTCCTTGGTGCATGGCTACCAAATATTGTGTTTACCTGTATGATCCTTGTTATATGGGCCTTTCGAAGGTGGAGATGAGTTAAAGAGTTAGAAGTTAAGAGTTAAGAGTTAAGAGTTAAGAGTTAAGAGTTAAGAGTTATGAGTTAGGAGTTAGGAGTTAAGAATTATGCTATTGAACATAGAACATAGAACTTAGAACATAGAACATAGAACAATAGAGGTGTTGGGTTTTGGGTTAGGAGGCTAAAGGGGATTAAGACAGTCGACAGTCGATGGTGAGGAAGTCCGAAAACTAAAGACAGAAAAAAGGGACAATGATTAAAAAGTCTAAAGGAAAAACCTTGATGAACTCGCAAAAAGTCTAAAACGGCGTCATTGCGAGCAAAGCGAAGCAATCTCGTGGAGCATAACCATACGATATCATTAGATTGCTTCGTCGCTTAAGCTCCTCGCAATGACATATTCAGTGACTTTTTGCGAAACCATCAACCTTGGACCTTAGACATTGGACTTTGGACATTGGACTTATCTTTAGAGAGAGGTGAATGATTACGAGCATACTTGATAGATACATATTTAAAAAGGCATTTCTTTTTTGGATTGCATCCCTTGTCAGCTTGACCTTGTTGTTTGTGATATCAAGGTTATTTGGTGATATCTCGATGTTTGTAGAACACGATACAGGTATTCATACAATAATAAGGTATATGATATTTTGCTTTCCGCAGATGGTCTATTGGGTATTGCCATTCTCGGTTTGTCTTGGAATATTGGCAAGCCAGGCATCTTTTTCCAGACATGTAGAGACCATAGCCATGCAGGCATGTTCTGTATCAGTCTATCGAATATACCTGCCATTTATTGCGCTGAGCTTTTTTGCAACACTTATTATGATATCAATCTCTTTTTACATATACCCTGTTTCACAAAGGCAGGCAGACAGGATAGAAGACTTTATAAAGCACAGGGATGTAAAAGGCTCATTTACTGTATCAGGGGGGAGGTTTAAGGTAGGGAATCGCTTTTATTATATAGAACATATGGATATAAAAGATGGTATTATGCAAAATATCACCTGCTATGGGCTGGAATCGGGTAAACTAATATATGTTATAGAGGCCAAAAGTGCTACATGGGATGGTTCAAGCGCGGAATGGATTGCAGAGAACATGAGTATAACTCACCTTAAAGAAGGTGGTATAGACCTGGATTCAGGAAGTAAGGTGCTACCTCTATCCAGGCCACCTCAAGACCTTGTAATGGCTTCTCCAAGGCCAAATATATTGACCCTTAAAGAATTGAGACATTACATAAGACACCTAAGGAGAGATGGGATTCGCTCTGTCTCAATAGAGACATATTATCACTCTCAGATAAGCTTTGCTATGTCACCTATTATAATCACGTTATTGGTTGTACCCTTTGGTATGAGATTTCCCAGGACAGGTGGTATAGCAAGGGGGGTGGCCACAGGGCTTATGCTGGGGCTTACCTATTGGGGGGTTCATTCTGCTATGATAAATTTTGGCGCCTCAGGTTTTTTCCCTCCGGCTATTGCTGCGTGGATGACCAATGTCTCCTTCCTTTTTTTAGGAGGGCTATTTATATATTTGAGGAGAGGGATTTATGGCTGATGTTGTTATTATTGGTGCAGGGCCGGCCGGAATATTTGCTGCATTAGAACTTGTGAAAAAAGCCCCTGATTTAGATATTGTTATTGTGGAACAGGGAAAGGATATACATGAAAGGGGTAGGGC
>JAGGYK010000007.1 GCA_021162585.1 Deltaproteobacteria bacterium | reverse complement strand
GCCATGAGCGATCCGCGCTCACAACGAAGTATGAAAATATGGCATTTTCATACAAATTCTATCCCTGTAGTGCATATTTCCCTTAAGCGGGCTGATTAACCTTACCAATACGTTGTAGGGCCCGTTCCCTTAAGCGGGCCGATGAGGGCAAAAGGCCCCTACAGCTGAATGCTGATGGCTGAGAGCTGACAGCTATTTTCATATAAAGACTCTTTAACTCTTCCCTATTCACTGTTTACTTCATTTAAACCAATCAAACTAATAAAACCAAGGAGACTGACATCTATGGTATAGACCATGCGGCCCTTAGTCGACAGTCAAAAAAACAGACAGTTGTGAGAGAGTAATGTCTGTTGTCCGAGCAGGTCTCCTCATGAAATAATGGGGTTGGTTGGTTTTATTGGTTCTATTAGTTTTATTGGTTGAGATGGAGAGGTTGGGAAGGTTTAAACCTTATCGAAACAGACTCATTACCTGTTGAAGGTTTAGATCATACAGCCCCGATGTGTTTGATGGCAAATCCTTTAATACTTTAGACAACAGAGTCTTTGCCTGATCTACATTATCCACATGGGATTTAGAGGCATGTTTATTTTCTAAAGAAATCACATCAGCTATCTTTTGCTGTTGCTTACTTACGCCCTGTGTCTTCTTATCCGCCTTCTGATCCTGCTTTATAATGTGTATATTGTTTATTATCTCTGGATTGATCTTCACTGCCTTTTCCCTCCATGTAACTTGAGCCTTATACTATATCGGCATAAATACACAATGCTTTAAAGAAAAACACCTGGGCTGAGGCTGCCATATTGTTATTGCAAGTTCATCTGCTCTGTCCGCCCAGGCGAAACAGGTGCAAAGGGCTCAGGCTATTGATCTTCATTCTTATTGGTTACCTCGAGTAACATCTTATAAATCTTGTTTCTACTATATACAGTCTCTTTCACCAGGATGTCTAAGATATCCCTTTTTGAATATCCAGCATTAAGCAAAGATCTCGCCCTTTTCTCTATTATTTGTGAGTTCAGAGACCTATCTGTTTTAACCCCATCAACTAATATTGTAACTTCCCCTATATTGTTCATGCTTTTCAATCTAGCAATCACCTCAGATACAGATCCTATCATATATTCTTCGTAAACCTTTGTGAGTTCTCTTGCTATGCAAACCCTGCGATCACCTAAAAGATCATATATACATGTAAGTGTTTTTATGACCCTCCTGGGGGACTCATAGAATATTGCGATCTCTTCAGATACAGCCATCCTGGCTATCTCTTTTCTCGCAAGACCTTTCTTCCTTGGAAAAAATCCTATAAAGCGAAACGGGCCAGTAAAACCAGAACCTGATATAGCAGTTACAAATGCACAGGCTCCTGGCAAGGCTTCTACTTTGATTCCCCTTTCATGAGCAATAGAGACAAGTCTTGCCCCTGGATCACTTATTCCCGGGATTCCTGCATTGCTCACCAGGGCAACAGACTTTCCTTCATCTAAAAACAGCATAATTTTCTCAATCCTACGTGCTTCACTAAATTTTTCAAAGGATATCAAGTGCTTCTTTATACCAAAATGGTTCAATAGTTTGAGTGCATGCCTTGTGTCCTCGCAGAGGATTATATCCACTGAATTTAGCACTCTCAAGGCCCTTAACGTAATATCTTCAAGATTTCCTATAGGAGTGGGAACAAGATATACTACCTTGCTCATAGTAAATATATTTTCTCCTTTCTCATTAATACCTAATTATGTTATATAATAGTATACCGTAAAGACAAAGGAAGGGCTTTCTAATGGAGTCTCTAAAACTTGATAGTGAGTTCATCCATAAAAAGATTGAGTCATCCCCTGAATACCTGAAGAAATTATTTATTATGCCCGAAATCCCGGATAGATTCGTAGAATTTGGTGTCCATCTCCTGGATATGATTCACGATTTTTTTAAGGAAAAAGGAGGGATCCATTCATCTATCTCTTTGCAAGAACTAAGTGAGATATTCAATCATATAGAGATACCCAAAAAACCTGCACTTATAAGAGATGTACTTCAAGAGATCAAACATAACATCATCAGGCATTCTGTAAAGGTAGCAAACCCCTATTACATAGGGCATATGACATCTGCCATACCCTATTTTATGATACTTCTAGAGATGATATCTGTTACTCTAAATCAAAACCAGGTGAAGATAGAAAGCGCAAAGGCATCATCTTTTGTAGAGAGAGAATTCTTATGCTGGATCCATAAACTTGTGTTTAATAAGTCACCTGAGTTTTACAAGGCAAACATCCAAAATCACTGTATAGCCCTTGGAGATATCACATCAGATGGTAGCATAGCAAATCTTACCGCGCTGTCTCTAGCAATGGCAAAGGCATTCCCACCTGATGGGAAAAGATTCAAGGGTATAAGAGAAGAAGGCATTATCAATGCACTAAAATACTATGGTTACAGACAGGGGATCTTTTTGGTTTCAAGGCGCGGGCATTATTCTATATGTAAGTCAGGGGCTATACTGGGCATAGGCAAACAAAATGTAATATATGTACCTGTAGACCCATACACAAACAAAATGAATACAGATAAGCTATGGGGAACCATAGATAAAATCAAGAAAGAGGACAAGAAAGAGGGACTGCCTACAAAGATTATCGCATTGATTGGTATAGCAGGCACTACAGAGACAGGTAATATCGACCCGCTTGACAAACTTGCTGACATTGCTGGTGAACTAGATACACACTATCATGTAGACGCAGCATGGGGTGGTGGGGCATTACTTAAGAAGAGAGGAAAAGATTTCCTAAGGGGTATAGAAAAGGCTGATACTGTAAGTCTTGATGCGCATAAGCTCCTCTATTCACCTAGCTCTATGGGCATTTGCCTCTTCAAGAATGTACGCGATTCCTTGTATCTTTATCATACATCTGATTATATTATAAGAAAGGGATCTGTAGACCAGGGGAGATTTACTATAGAAGGATCACGACCATTTTCCTGTTTAAAACCCTGGGCAGCCTTTAAGATTATAGGAAGAGATGGGTATAACATCATATTTGAACATGCAAATGCATTACAAAAAACCTTTGTAGAGGTGGTAAAAAATGATCCTTTCTTTGAACTATTAAACGAGCCCGAATTATTTATTATAAACTATCGCTTTGTGCCAAAAGAATTAAAAAAGAGGCTGGATGAGATTATAGAAAACCCAGTAAAGTATAATGGCGAGATTACAGAGATAAATAATATTATAAATGACATCAATATAGAGCTTCATAAAACGATCAGGGAAAAAGATACCTCTTTTGTATCCAGAACACGCCTGGAGTCCACGAAGTATGCACCCAGAAAGATTGTGGTCTTAAGGGCTGTCACAATAAACCCGCTCACAGAAGAAGATATGCTAAAAAAGATATTAAATGAACACAGGTGCATGGGTAAAAAGATATGGCAAGCGATGAATTGGTCATATGAAAAAGGTGAACGGCTAATGGCCAGGTAAGGATTAAAAGTAATTAAAACAGCCAACAGTCAACAGTCGGATAGGCGAAATACAGGATTAGGGATTGTTTAGTTGGTTCTATTAGTTTTATTGGTTACATCAGTGAAGCAAAGCAAGAAAAAGTGTTTGCTAAAATCACATCTGTTTTCAAAATGTTTTATAGCCCCTGAAATTTCAAATATCATTGGCTAGACTTTAGCTCTAATCTTTTTATTTGTATAGCTATCCCTCTGTGTCAATATAGCTGAGCCAAGAAGCCTGGATATTTCATGAGATATATTATATATAAACTCTCACAGGAGAGAGCATGGTGACAGAACCTGCACAACTTGCCAATAAAGGAGTTCATGAAAAAGTTATAACCTGTTTCAAAGGGTTTAAGCCAGGAAAAGTCTTAGATATCCCGTGTGGCACAGGGGCATTGTCTTTGGTATTGCATAAGATGGGCTATGATGTGACCCCTTGTGATATACACCCTGAATATATGCAGGTGCCTCCTCTAAAAGCTAAGTTCTGCAATATGAATAAGGAGTTCCCTTTTGAATCACAAACTTTTGATTATGTCGCTTGTGTTGAAGGAATAGAACATACAGAGAACTCCTACAATGCCATTCGGGAGATTGCGCGGGTACTCAAGCCTAAGGGAAGGCTCGTCCTTACCACCCCGAATTACCTCAATATTGAGCGCAGGCTTAAATTCTTAGTAACAGGTTCATTCAGCAAGCCTGTCACACAAGAAAGGTTCAAGACATTTTATGGTAAGGATACATCTGGTATGCATAACTCGCCCATGACATACCCAATACTTAAATTCATGCTAGAGAGCAATAATCTGAAGATACTCTCACTTGAGAAGGAAAGGACGAAGACAAGGCAGATCTTCCTGTATCCATTCGTGCTCCTGATACGGTTCTATGCCCTGCTCTGGACAAGAAAAGAGAGAGATAAATATCTCATAAATGAGGCAAATTCAGATCTTATCATAAACGGGGGGAACAATCTTATTGTTGTATGTGTGAAGAACTGAATTGGTATAATATAGAAAGGGAAATGACAGAATGCCCCATACTCTAAACCTTCTTTTTCAAGTCCTTGAAAAAATCGAGAATCATTACCACCAAGAACATACACAGCTTCTAAACCTAACAGAAGAGGAAAAATCAGCCAGGAAGAATTCAAAACTTTCAAAGCTCTTAGGACATAAGAAACGGAAAGAGAGACGAAAAAATTACTTGAATTAGCAAGATATAATCCTGCTGCAAAATGGCTCTCAATTGGAACTCTTTCAGAAATCCTTCGTCACGCAGAGTCTTTTGACCAAGTATATACATTACTTGAAGATCAAGAATCTCGAGATACTTTTGATTGGTATATAAGTTATAGAACTGCTTACTGTATTCTGGGAAATATTGCGAGCGAATTCTTCCCGTCAAGTGTTTTAAGCAGTAATTATTCTAATGCTATTTCCCTACTAAAGAAGGATTCTATTGATAAAGATATATTTAATATTGAGGACCTATATATAAAAAGCAACAATACATTGACTATTGTAGACACGTGGGTATTTAACCAATACAAGATCGAGCAAAAAGTCGAACCTGTCTCAGGAGATATCGTGATTGACGGAGGTTCATTTTATGGAGAAACAGCGCTTTGGTTCTCAAAGCATGTGGGAGATAATGGTAAGGTGTATGCCTTTGAGCCTCTTCCGGAAAATATTAGCATTCTAAAAGATAACATTGAGAGAAACCATATCTCAAATATTGAAGTAGTTGATGAAGCTCTGTATGATAAAATTGGAAGGTTCAAGATGAGGGGCATTGGCCCTATAGCAACCCTTGTGAATAACACAGAAGGCATAGGACCCATCCCTGTAATAACTCTAGACCATTTTGTTAAAAGAGAAGATCTTGATAAGGTTAACTTTATTAAGATGGATATTGAAGGATCAGAGATGCCTGCCCTTAGAGGTTCTGCGGAGACAATACAACGATTCAAACCAAAACTTGCTATTTCAATCTACCATCTCAAGGATGATCTAATCAAGATACCTGGGTTTATCAAAGGCTTAGTCCCGGATTACAAAATGTACCTTAAACACTCTACACCAGGAATCAATGAAACAGTATTATTCGCAAGCCTGTAACACGTATGTCAAGAATAAAGCTTTACGATACTTTACTGGAAATACAATATGATAGTGAATCTGCCATGCACAATGATAGCCTTTCCTTACTTCGTCACTCGCCATAACCCCCGATTAGCACAGAACCTTACCCCACAGCAAGCTGCGGGGTGTTATCAAGTTAAAATGGTCGTTTCTTATAGTGTATATTGCGTTTGAGCCTTCTTCTGGTTATAGATACAAGTGATTTCATCTAGTTAGACCATTATTATTTTGCTAGATTCAACCATTAAGTGCAACACCTCTGTGATATATGATTAGTAATATGCGGGTGATCTCCTTCCTCTCCATTAAACTCAAATGCTTATACCCTCTCTTCATAACACCTAGGATACCTCATCTTAAATCCTCCTCCTAGGTGTTGCACTTAATTATTGAACTGAGGTTTACAATAAATGAGCGGATCAACCTTTTCAATGGTTTGAGATTACGAGGGTACATAGCAAAAGACTTAATGTATAATCTTCTTTCCACTTTATGGTCTCCAAGCTTTGAAGCATTTACACCTTCATCAAAGTATGTATCAGCATATAACTTTCTATAGACTAAAGATGGGAATTTAAACTTATCATGAATAAATTCTTTATGTTTTTCCAATAGGGTCCTTCGATAGTATGGCACTTCTAATCGATAGAGCACCCTGGACAAACTATTAGGAACAACATTAATACGGGTAAGGGCCTCATCGATATAGGCAAATGGAGTTAACAATGCCAATCTTAACCATAAATCATAATCTTCTAAAACTTTGAAGCTTTCATCGAAACCACCTACTTTCCTTAACAATTCAGATCTAAATGCTACGGTCGGAAGTGTTAAAGCAAAACATGTGAGTAGCTCCTTATAGACCCATCCCTGAGGAGTCTTTCTTTTCTTATGTTGATAAAATTGGAACTCCCTTCCCTTCGATGATGAGATTGGTTCTGAGTAGACCACCCCTACATCAGGGTTAGCTTCAAAGAAATCTACGTATTTCTTTAGACGTCCTGGGAGATATTCATCGTCCACATCAAGAAAAGTTATATATTTGCCAGAGGCTATTTCTATCCCTCTGTTTCGTGCTGCTGAAGCCCCTCTGTTATCCTGCTCTACAAATTTAAGCCTTTTCCCAAAGTGCTTTTGCCATGTTAAAAGAACATTTTTTGTATTATCTGTCGATCCATCATTTATAGCAATAATCTCGAATTCACATTCCTCTTGAATAGAGAGCGACTTCATACACCTATCAATAAAAACTTCTCCATTGTAGATGGGGACTATCACACTTATATCAATCACCCTATATTCTTCTCCTGTGCTCTCACAACAAGGTATTTCTTAATCACGTCAAACCGAAAAGGATAAAGCCCTAGAGATCTCTTTAAACATTTCCTCCCATCACTAACTCTTCCTTGGCTTAAATAGACCTTTGCCTGTTCCCTGTATATCTTAGACATCCTCTTCCTGTAATACCACCATCCCATACGATAGTTTTCGATCAGGTAGTCCTTGTACTGGCTGAGGATCTCCTCGCCTCTGAAAGGTGCCAGATCTTGACCTTTTTTTGAGACATTTTCCATATGAACCCTGTACATGACTAATTCCTCCTGAACCACACCTACTGGGGCTGCTCTGGCTAATCTCAAAAATATATCATAGTCTTCACCCTCAGAGGAAAATCTCTCCTGAAATAGACCTGCATCCAAAAGCATCTGTTTCCGGCACATCGCCATTGAAGGGGCGATATAGCACTTCATGAAGAGCTGAGGGAATATGTCCCCTGAATGCGTGGGAATCTTCTTGGCTGCAAGGAGGTTTCCATCTCCATCGATGCGTGAGATCTGTGAATATACCATCCCATATCCTGGGTGTTGATCCAGAAATGAGGCCAGCTTCTTCAGCTTATTAGGCATAAAGATATCGTCCTGGTCCAGAAAGGCTATGTATTCACTCTTTGCACGTTGTATGCCTATATTTCTCGCCGCAGAGACGCCCTTATTTTCCTGCTTTATGTAGACAACTCTATCCCTGAACTTGAGTATTTCCTTTTCCGAGTTGTCTGTTGACCCATCATTGACCACAATGACTTCATGGCCCTGTAAAGTCTGGTCTAGTGCGGATTGTATGGTCTGGGCAATAAATTTCTTCCCATTATACACAGGAATTATTACGCTTGCCTTCATCATTCTACCTTTGGCTTAAGTATGTACAAAATACTTGAACTTGTCAAAATGAAATGATAACAACGTCACCCATGAATCTTGCATCCCCAACAGGAGAGTGAATATGGAACTTTCTGGATCCTTGCAGTGGCTTTACTTGAAATTTAAACTCGCCCATCTGGGAAAAGATTGTCACCTCATGAAAAATATACGAGTAAAGAGGCCCCGTTTCATATGGGTTGGGGACAATGTGATAATAGGTAAAGAGGCATTTTTCTATGCGCATCCCAAAAATAAGAATCAGAAAGACCCAATTATTATTATTGGTAACGGATCTGTAGTGAATGAACACACCTATATAAGTGCACAAGAGAGTATCATCATAGAAGACAGGGTGGGTATCTCTCCAGGTGTGGTCATCCAGGATCACAGCCATGGCTATACTGATGTGAGTCTCCCCATTCTTGATCAGCCAGTAGACTCCATAAAACCCATCAAGATAGGGGCAGGCTCCTGGATAGGGTTAAATGCCGCGATACTCCCAGGGGCCAATATAGGTAGAAACTGCGTGATAGGGATAAATTCAGTGGTTAACAGCCCTATCCCTGATTACTGCGTGGCTGTTGGTGCGCCTGCAAGAGTAGTAAAATACTATAACTTTGAGAAAGAGCAATGGATAAAGGGGGCTCCTAAGCCTTTAGAAGCTCAAAAAGTTTGACCTCATTCACCTCTTTTGTATACCCTTCCTCGATCACCTTTCTGCCTGCAATGCCCATCTCTTTTCTTTTTCCTGAATCTTCTATTAGTAAAGATATTTTCTCTACCCATTCATCTTTATCTGTAGCCCAGTAACCTGTTAGATTATCCTTTACTACATCCCTATTCACACCCACTGGGGTGCATACCACAGGGACACCCACTCCACAGTACTGTAATATCTTGAGCCCGCATTTACCCCATGACCATGGGTCGTCGATAAGCGGCATCACGCCAATATCAATATCCTTCAGTTCTTCGACCTCGCTGCCCTCTGACCAGTTGATCTTTCTGACGAAAATGTTATCGCAGTCAAAAAAGGTGTCACATATTATCTTTAGCTCCACCCTGTCCTGGTATCGCCTGCCAATCTCCTCCCAGACACCTTGAAGTCTTTTGAGGTAATGTATACTTCCGTGATCACCTATCCATCCAATGGTAACCTTTCCCTTTTTCTGTGTATAGTCCTTCAGGCTATACCTCTCAATAGGTATGGAGGTAGGGATCATAACCACATCAGGGGTATAGGCCAACGCTTTCTCCTTGAGAAACGAGTTCCCGGCAATCACTGTATTGCTCACGCGCACCATACCAGCAAATCTTCGCTCTCTTGTTCTTGAATATGGCGATTTTCCAAGAGAATTTCTATACATCACTGCATCATCTAGGTCATAAACAATCTTTCTTGCCTTTTTTCTAAATAAAGAAAGAAAGGGAAAGTGGAAACGCTTCCTCTGTACAAAGACACAATCATATTGGGGAAGAACCTTATAGAGAGAAAAATACTCCTTAAGTGTATCGGGGAACTCCATTACATGACATCTCACACCATGATCTTCAAGGTAAGGGATGTACTGTAATATTCTATACCTGCTCGCAGCTACATCCTTACCCTGGATCAAGATGAGTACTTTGGTCATCACACCCTTACCCACTTGCCAGTTTTTTCGTCGTACTTCTTTACCACTTTAGCCGGGTTGCCAACAGCCACGCTGTAGGCAGGAATGTCATGGGCAACCACGGCATTACCACCAATCATACAATGTTCTCCAATGGTAACACCAGGAAGAACAATCACATTGGCGCCTAACACACAACCTTTGCCTATATGTATAGGCGCCTCTCCGGTAAGGGGCTGACTCTTGATAGGGATATTTATGTCCTCATACCCGTGGATATAGTCTTGCAAGGTAACATTAGATGCAAATCCCACATCTTCTTTTATTGTGATTCCTGCCCTGGCTGCGATCCATGTTCGAAAGCCCAAATGAACCCTATCCCCAATCTTCACTATGGGCCTATCTCTGTCCTTTTCCTTTGCTGCAACATGAATGATTGTATCCTTGTGGATCACCACATTGCTACCGATTGATACATACTCAGGGTGGATAATCTTAACGCCTTCATCTATTATATTGCCATTCCCAAAATCATGGCAGCGTATGCGGTACATCCAATTCCTGAAGATGGATAAAGGGGATTTCATTCTTCAGGCCTCCTGTCTGTATTGTATTTTATCCACTCCTTCTTATCAAAGTCATACCGCCTTAGCACCTTTGCAGGATTCCCCCCTGCCACACTATATGGTGGAATATCCTCTGTTACCACCGAGTTTGCGCTGATAAATGAATGCGGTCCTATGGTAACCCCTGGGAAAATAAAGGTATTAAAAGCGATGGCACAACCCTTACCAATAATAATAGGTGGTTCAAGACTTATGGGATTATCCTTGATTGACTTCTCAGGATCATGAAAATCATGTCTTGTATCGGCCAAAAGCACATTCTTGCCTATAAGCGTTCCATCACCTATCTCAATATAGTTATGAGCATTGATAAACGTGCCTGAGTTTATGGATACATTGTTGCCGATTCTAAGGGTAATCTTGTCCTTATCATCCCCCCATGGCTCGGCATAGATCTCAATCCCTTTTTTTATCCTGCACCTATCACCCACTGATATATTGTAGGGTGACTCAACAATAATCCCTGTGTCCCAGTGGACATGCCTTCCATATTCCCCAAAGACGATTTTGTTCCTCATGTTCACAAAAAACCTTATCACCCCTCTATATAAAGAGTTTATTCTTTTTTTGAGGCCTTTATAATATACCTTTTGTATCCACCTCTTATAGGACATAGCCATCACCCCTCCAAGATCCTTGTTCTCACCTCCCGCACCCCTCAATTACCCTTGCCACATCAGCAAACACCTCGTCATGATTTTTAAATGTCAATACTTCTCTCACTTCAGGTCCTTTAGCATATGCCTGCTCCATGGCCAATTCCAACGCTAAAGGGTCTGCACTCGGTACTACAAACCCATTACCAGGTCTAATGTACATGCTAGCACCATTTGTCTCTGTCGTGATTACAGGTATCCCTGATGCCAGGGCCTCCAATACTACCAAGGAACAGGCATCGTAATATGTGGGATGAATAAGGCAATCACAACAAGGATAGATACACTCGATGTCATCTGCCCTTCCTCCGAAGATGACCTTGTCGCTTAAACCTGTCCTTTTGACCTTTGCCTTTAACCAGAGTGAATCTGGACCTATAACCAGCACCTTAAATGGGAAATTATATAAGTTTTTTATGGCATCTAAAAGAATATTAAACCCCTTTAACTTTAAATTGTTTGCAACAAATAGAAATATAAAGTCGTCCTCATTCAAGCCGTATCGATCCCTGATCTCTTTTCTGTATCTTTTATTTTCAGGGGAAAACCTTTTTGTATCTATACCATTTGGAATAAGGTGGACCTTGTCTGAAGGATACTTAAACCTATTCATAATATCGTTTCCTACCATCTCTGAGATCGCTATCACCTCTGGTTTTGTAATCTTAAATATCCACCACTCAAGACCCCGCTGGACCATGTCCTTTAAACTAAAGCGCCTGAGAAGGCCTATAATCTTTCTGAATCCCGGGGGATATCTCAATATATCTCTTTCAAACCAGACCCTGTGCAGTCCGCCATGAGGTTGGTATATATCCATGTAAAAGGTATTGCCTACACAAAAGTCTATATCTGTACTTAATCTCTTTACCTTGAAATAGTGTAATATGGCAAAACTCAAATGCCTCAATCCCTGCGGAAATCTTATCGGATGGATGAAGTTAATGTGTATGGATGATAGGTCTGACTCCAATCCCTTCATGCAGATAACTTCTACCTCATGGCCATTTACCCCCAGGGAGTGCGCCAAATCCCAACAATATCTCTCTGCCCCACCCACACCAGGGTCGAATTTCTCTATAGCGATACTTATTCTCACCTGTAGAATCCCTTTATAATATCTATTACATACTCAACTTCCTTATCTTCTAACCATGGATGCATGGGCAAACTGAGGATCTGTGTAGCTCTTAATTCTGTATTCTTAAGGTCAGGTAAGCCCTTGGCACCAGAAAAGATGGGTTGTCTGTGTAACGGCACAGGATAATGAATAAGGGTCTCTACACCTTTTTCATTCAGATATTTTTTGAGCTCATCCCTCTTATCCACTGCAACCACATATAGATGATATGCATGAGTTGAACCCTTATCCAGTTTTAATTTGATATGGTTGATATTATCAAATGCGACATTATAAGTACCTGCTATTTCTTGTTTCTTCTCTATCCAGTCTCCAAGGTATCTCAACTTCACCCTCAAGATTGCCGCCTGGATCTCATCCAACCTGGAATTGTATCCAAGGATCTCATGATAGTAGCGATCCTTCCTGCCATAGTCTCTCAAAAGAATAAGCCTATTGTACAGATGCCGATCATCGGTTGTTATACAACCCCCATCTCCATATGCACCAAGATTCTTTGTGGGATAAAAACTGAATGCCGCTGCATTCCCGAGGCAGCCAGCAGGTCTTGTCTTGTACAATGCACCATGGGCCTGACACGCATCTTCCAACACAAAGAGATGATGCCTTTGTGCTATACTATTTATTTGATCCATATCTGCACAGAGCCCATAGAGATGCACAGGGACAATGCCTTTTGTCCTTTTTGTGATTGCATCTTCTATCAATGCTGTATCCATAAGATGGGAACTCTTCTCTATATCCACAAACACGGGCCTGGCCCCTGTATGAGCAATAGCCAGGGCAGTAGCTGCAAATGTATTTGCAGCTGTGATTATTTCATCGCCCGGACCTACATCAAGGGCCTTTAATGCAAGAAATAATGCATCTGTTCCAGATGCCGTGCCAATACAAAACTGGACATTACAAAAGGCTGCAAATTCACGCTCGAATTCTTCAAGTTCCGGGCCGAGGATATAGCGGCCAGAATTTAATACACGGGCTATACCTTGTTTTATCTCTTCCCCGATTGTAAGAATCTCCCTCTCAAAATCAAAGAGTCTAACCTTCATGACCAGTAATACTTTCTATACCTCTTATAAAATTCGATGGTTCTTTTGATTCCCTCCTCCAGTGAGATCTTCGGCTTCCACCCTACAATCCTCTTTAGCTTTGAGATATCAGCATAATAATCTCCCGGCTCCACCTCTGCCCTTTCCTTTGTGAAATCAGTAAACTCACAGGTGCCCTTTCCTGCAATCTTTACAATCTTTTCTGCAATCTCTTTAAATGTCACAGGAATGCCTGTGCCTACATTAAAGACATCCCCTATAGCCTTTTTTGCAGGTGCACTCATAAGCAGACACTCAATAAGATCATCTACATAGAGAAAGTCCCTTATAATCATCCCATCCCCAAATACAGGAAGTGTCTCATCATCAATAGCCTTCCTTATAAACCAGTTAAAGACGCCATATTCGTCATGCATCATCTGGTGCCTGGGCCCATATGTGTTTGTGATCCTAAGGCATATTGCAGGGATCTTATATACCTGATTGTAGACAAGGATCATCTTTTCTGCTGCAAGATTTGTGACTGCATATATCCCTTTTGGGTTGGTAGGGTGGTCTTCATCCACTGGTAGTTTAACAGTTGAGCCATACTCACCTCTTGTGCCGGAATATACAACAGTGGCGCCTATGTTGTTGTGCCTTAGGGCCTGCATAAGCACCAACGTGCCCTGGCAGTTGATCTCAAGGTCCTGAACAGGGTTCCTCATGGAATCCACATGATTTACCTGACCTGCAAGATGAAAAATTATATCTTGACCCCTTACTAAGTGATCCATGGAGAGCTGATTTCTTACATCGCTAAAGTTTATCCTGACCTTATCCTTTACAGGCTCTACATTAAAAAGGTTGCCACCCTGCCTGGGGAGCATATTGTCTACTATGGTTACATCTGCTCCAAACTCTACCAGTCTGATAGCAAGATTTGAACCTATAAAACCAAGCCCACCTGTAATAAGAACGTTTTTACCCCTATAAAAATCTTTATAATCCAAGCTCATCTCCTCTCTTCTAATCCCTTCTGGGTCTCCCAGAGCTTTGCATATTTTATAAATACATAGTACGTGGT
>JAGGYK010000309.1 GCA_021162585.1 Deltaproteobacteria bacterium | reverse complement strand
CTACAGATTTGATCTCTGTCTATATTTGTTTAATATATAGCAGAAACCTTGTCCTTAATCCACCTTTACCTTTAGCAGATTACCAAATGTACTCCCATAGGAAGTTGCTGCTGTTTCAGGCAGAACGCAACATGCAGCACTAATCTTCCATGAAATTTCAGGGTGTATGATCTTGGCCATTTCCTCCAGCCCGTCCACAATTCTGGGTGAGGGATGATCTATCAGATCGCTATTGATGATATGAATCCTGTTATTTTTAACTGCCGGGATGCTTTTCCATCTCTTCCATTTGTTCCTTATCTGTGCAAAATTTCCACCTCGTTTCATTGATGTCACGATTATGATATCAGGTTGTTTGACTATTATCTCCTCTATACTGTAGCGGGGGTATTTGGTTAATTCCTCTCCGGAGATATTTATTCCGCCGGCCAGGGCTATCAGCTTATTGTGAAGGGTGTTCCTGCCGACAGTGACGATGGGATCAACCCCTACCTGGAAAAAGACCCTTGGTCTCTTTAGGCCCGCGGTTTGAGAAACTACAGATTCAACCCTGTCTCGCAGGCTATGAACCAGATTTTTTGCCACGCTGCTTTTTCCTGTTATCTTGCCGATATTCAATATCATCTCGAATATATCATCAAGACTTGCTGGATTAACCACATAGACGGGAAGACCAACCCTTTCTAATTGCTCGATGGTTTCCTTTTTATTTCCGTCGGCAGTGCCTATGATTAGATCCGGATTGAGAGAAATAACCTTCTCTACAGAGATGTTAACAAAACTGCCAACACGCGCTTTTGCCCTGGCAGCCTCAGGATAATCGCTAAATATTGTCACCCCGACAATTGCTTTATCCAGACCCAGGGCGAAAAGCGTCTCTGTTATGCTGGGTGCGAGGGACACAATTCTCTTGGGGCAAGAGGGAATATTTACCCTTCTCCCCATTTTATCAATGTATACGTCAGCATAAACACCTGGTGAGCAAAAAAGGATTAAAGATATAGAAAAAAACAGCAGGGAAACTATTTTAATTTTGCAACCATACGCAAACATTATAAGTTAGAAATCCCTTAGGGGTTGCCCATTCATCAATTTGACAACGCCAACCTCTGGAAAGTAATCTATGATATTGAGGCAGCCATAATCTTGTTCAATGGAATAAAAATTTTTCAGATCGATGTTCATGGCATCTGCAAGTATCACGCGGTTGACCCCTCCATGGGCAACCAGAACAACATCTTTCCCATGGTTTGCATTTAAAATCTTTTTTAAAGAGGGAATGACCCTTTGAGCCAGATCCTGGATGCTTTCCCCTCCTGGTATCCTGTAGCTGGATATCCTTTTTCCCCGTTCATCTAAGGCGCCAGGAAATTGCTCTTCTATCTCTTTGAGAGTGAGCCCTTCCCACTGGCCGACATTCAGCTCTCTTAGAGTGGAGTGGGATTCAGGAATAAGGCCATGTCCTGCAGCAATGATCCTGGCTCCCTTCCTTGCTCGGATTAAGTCACTGCAATAAACACCAGAGAGATTCTCTCCTTTAAGCCTGACTGCAACTGCCTCCATCTGCCTGATACCAAGTTCAGTTATATCCACGTCCTTGTGGCCGGTATACCTCCTTTCTGAAAAGGTTATTACCTGGCCATGCCTTACTAAGTATAATCTTGTGTAAGTATTCAAACTTCCTCCATATTCTATATTGTTTCGTGCTTCGGATTCTTCAAGCCAAAAAATTGTTCCATTTATACGAAAAGTGCACAAATCAAGAGCAGAGCAGCAGCTTCGCTCAGTTCACATGCAGCACCCATGATATCCTCCGTTACCCCTTTGATACGTCTTTTAAAAAAGAGACCAAAAAGAGATGTTAAGGCTGCGGTGACCAACAATATCCACAACCCCTTGAGCTGGAATAAACCAATCAGTATGGCTGTAGTTATAAATGTGGATATGACGAATTCCTTTTTTCCTGCAAATTGGGTGAAGGCAAGGGCAACGCCTGGACCAGATCTGGCGTAGCTGAAACATGAGGCCAGCTGAACTGTTGACCACCTCCCTAAAACAGGCATTATTAGAAGAGTTCTGTTTTTGATTTCTGCAGGAACATCCATCAGAGCAAATACCTTAAGCATCAGAATGAGTATCAGACCGACTACGGCAAAGGAGCCGATCTGAGAATCCCTCATGATAGCAAGGACCTTTTCCCGATCTGTCCCGCCAGCCAGGCCATCAATGGTATCTGCAAAACCATCCAAATGAAAGGCGCCTGCAGTGATGACCAGGGCCTCATCCACACCTGCAGACTCAAAACTTGCCATCTCTCGCATGATCTTTATTGCAGCCTCGATTATGGACATGGCTATGGCTGCACCTGTTCCTTCCCCCAATCTCATATCTAAATCAAGGATAGGCTTCTGGCCCAGATTCTCAAGCATCTTTTTGTGCCCTGCTTCAGAAGAAAGGTGCGAGAAGAATAGATATTCGTTTATAGCAGGGTTCATTCTGGCAGCTATCAGGGCGCCAGAGGTGGATATGAAGCCATCCACCACCGGTATCCTGTGAAAGGCAGAGCCGATGATAAGCCCGGCTATTCCACCTATCTCAAATCCACCCACTTTGGCCAGGACATCTACAGGATCTTCAGGATCCGGCTGGTTTAATTCTATTGCCCTTTCTATAACGTCTATCTTTTTCTGGAACGTTCTGTCATTAATACCCGTACCTCTGCCAGTTGCCTCTCTGGCTGGCAGACCGGTAAACACACACAAGATTGCACTAGCGGGGGTGGTGTTTCCTATCCCCATTTCTCCTGTTCCTATTATATCCACACCCCTTCCGGCATATTCATCTGCCAGGGTGATACCAATCTTTATTGACTGCAGGGCCTTATCATATGTCATGGCAGGGCCCTTAAAAAGATTATTTGTCCCATAACCTGTTTTATTGATAACAAGCCCATCGGTAGGTTCAAAATCATGATCCACCCCGATGTCTACAACCACCACCTTTGCCCCTACATGCCTTGCAAGGACATTTATGGCAGCTCCTCCGAAGAGCATATTCAAGACCATCTGGATAGTGACCTCCTTAGGATAAGCACTTACACCCTCCGCAACAACACCATGGTCACCGGCAAAGGTAAATATCACCTTCCTGTCGATAGATGGGTTCAAGTCCTCTTTAATAGCTGCATATCTCTGGGCAATAACCTCAAGCCTGCCGAGGCTTTCGCGTGGCTTTGTAAGGCTGTCTAACTTGAGCTTTGCCTGCTTCAGATAATCTTTGTCCACCGGACAGATGCTGTTTAATATCTTCTGTAAATCCCTCATTATCTTCTCCTGATTTGAGTTTCTATCTTCATCCTTTGTTTTTGCTGAAAGCTGACGGCTGATAGCTGAATGCTTACTTTATCCTGACAGGTATGCCAGAGAAGAGCATATAAACCTCATCTGCCCTGCCTGCTATTCTCTGGTTGAGAAAACCGAGAGAGTCTCTGTATACCCTTGCCAACTTATTCTCCGGGACTATCCCCATCCCAAGCTCGTTAGAAACTATTATAATCGTTTCCTCAAACTTATCTATACTTAAAAAGAAATCATCCACAATTTCTGATATCGTTTCATCCTGATCAGGATATTCAAAAAACAGATTAGACATCCACAGCGTCAAACAATCAACAAGGATCGTCTTGTATGAATCCTTAACAGACCTCAACGCCCTTCCAAGACAGATCAGCTCCTCCATCGTATCCCACCTGTTGCCCTTCTGCTTTTGGGTGTGCGACAAATTTATGGGTAACATATATTAGGCACAGGATCGATACTCCCAGAAATTTTCCCAACGATTACTGAGGATACAACAACGTAAGGCAATAATATTATTTGCCCCCCAGGCTG
>JAGGYK010000074.1 GCA_021162585.1 Deltaproteobacteria bacterium | reverse complement strand
TATTAAAACAGGTGGGATCTTTACAAAGGATAGAAAAGGCAATATGAAAAAGTTTCCAATAATGAGCATCTCTATAGCAGTAGTACTTAATAAAGGGGCTCGGTATAAACATTATGGTGAGGCATCACAAGATGCTACTGAAATAAAGTCATATGTAAAAACCCTGCCCGGTAGCAACTATATGGTAGATAGGAGGGATAAGAAGACTTGATACCAAGATATACAAGAGCCCAGATGAGTAAGATATGGTCAGATCAAAACAGATACCAAAAGTGGTTGGATGTAGAAATTGCAGTCTGTGAGGCATGGGGTAAATTAGGGAGGATACCTGAAGAGAGCTTGAGAAACAT
Organism: Deltaproteobacteria bacterium; assembly: GCA_021162585.1. Taxonomy (GTDB): domain Bacteria; phylum Desulfobacterota; class Desulfomonilia; order UBA1062; family UBA1062; genus JAGGYK01. Next base: position 14,557 of record JAGGYK010000074.1, on the reverse strand, counting down.
AAAGGAAAAGGCGAGATTTGATATAGATAGGATAGAAGAGATTGAGTCTGTTACTCGCCATGATGTGATTGCCTTTGTTACATGTATGGGGGAATATGTTGGAGCCGATGCGAGATTTATTCATATGGGGCTTACATCTTCGGATGTGTTGGATACTGCGAACGCTCTTTTGCTAAGGGAGTCTAGTGATGTTTTGATAAATGAGATCAAAGATCTTATGGCTTCGATAAAAAGATTGGCCTTTAAGTATAAGGATACGCCTATAATGGGGAGATCTCATGGTATACATGCAGAGCCTACTACCTTTGGTCTCAAGCTTGCGCTTTGGTATTCTGAGATGAAAAGAAACCTTATCCGAATGTATGCAGCAAGGGATGTTATCTCTTATGGCAAGATATCTGGGGTTGTAGGCACATTTGCTAGCATACCTCCAGATGTAGAGGAATATGTGTGTAAGAAATTGGGGCTAACACCTGCTCCTATAAGCAGTCAAATTATTCAGCGGGACAGACATGCACAATTTTTTACTACTTTAGCTATTATTGGCTCCAGTATAGAGAAGTTTGCTACAGAGATCAGACATCTACAACGTACAGAGGTGTTAGAGGTAATGGAACCTTTTGCAAAAGGGCAAAAGGGGTCTTCAGCTATGCCTCACAAGAAGAATCCCATACTATCTGAAAATATCATAGGGCTTGCCAGATTGTTGAGGGGCTATGCCATCTCTGCTACGGAAAACGTAGCCCTGTGGCATGAAAGGGATATAAGCCACTCCAGTGTAGAAAGGGTGATTGGCCCTGATGCAACATCTTTGCTTGATTTTTCATTAAATAGGTTCAAAGGCGTATTAGATGGTCTTGTAGTGTATCCTGAGAACATGAGAAAAAATATAGATCTTACAAAGGGACTGTGGCACTCGCAAAGAATATTGCTTGCATTGGTTGAGGAAGGTGTATCAAGGGACGAGGCGTATACATGGGTGCAGAGAAACGCCTTGCCTGCCATAAGCGGGGAGGCCAAGTCTGCATTTAAAGACTTGATAAAAAAGGATAAAGATATCACATCGGTCTTGAGCCAGGAAAAGATAGATGCTATTTTTGATATCACTTACTATCTAGCTTATGTGGATACCATAATGAAGAGGGTATTTAATGGATAGGCATCAAGAATTAAAAGAACTTATAAAACGAGATGCTATCAAGTATGGTAAATTCATCCTGTCATCTGGGCAAGAATCAGATTTTTATGTAGATCTGAGAAAGGTCACATTAAACCCTAAGGGTGCTACATTGATAGGCTCTATTATCTTTGAGATGATAAAGGACAGAGGAATAGATGCCATAGGGGGGATGACCCTGGGTGCTGACCCCATTGCCTTGGCTACCAGTATGATTGCATTCCAATCAGGATATAATATCTCGGCCTTTATTGTGAGGAAAGAGAAGAAGACCCACGGCACATCTAATTGGATGGAAGGACCTATAGCACAAGGGCAGAGGGCTGTGGTAGTAGAGGATGTAATAACTACAGGCTCTAGCACTATTAAGGCCATAGAACGGATAGAAGAAGCAGGGCTCAAAGTGGAGATGGTCATAGCTTTACTTGACAGGATGGAAGGGGGGAAGGGGGCCATAGAGGCCCTAGGATATAAAGTTTACAGTGTATTTAGCCGAGAAACTCTTTTGTAATGGATATGTATAAGCAGTTTTTATATTTGATAATATTTGATATATGTGTATTGATCCTCCCTTGCTTATTATTTGCAGGACAAGAAAGAATCCCTATGGCCTTAGTAGATGTTTCTGATGATGACTATACTATATTAGTAGATAAGTCTTTACAGAAATTGTATCTTTATGCAGGGAGGTCACAGATAGAGGTATTGTCATGCTCTACTGGAAAGAATTCAGGAGATAAGAAGGTAAAGGGGGATAATCGTACACCAGAGGGTATATATTTTTTCAAGTATATATTAGATGGTAAAGATCTTCCCAAACGTTATGGCTGGAGGGCATATGTCTTAGATTATCCAAATTCCGTGGATAAGATTGCAGGTAAGGATGGCGATGGCATCTGGATCCATGGGAGAAATGAGCCTCTTTCTTTAATGGATACTCATGGATGCATTTCTCTTACAAACAGTGACTTGCGTAAATTGGCACCTTATCTTGATGCATACTGGACACCTATAGTTATACAAGAGCGTATTCAATATACTGATCCTGACAGTTTGGATTCCATGGCAGATTCCTATAAGGATTTTATAAAGAGGTGGTTACATGCATGGGAGAGTAAATACATAAGTAGATATAGAGATTGTTACTCACTCAAGTTTTGTAGCACGGGGAATAGATATAATCTGGATGCATATATGTCATATAAAGGCAAAGTTTTTAACAAATATAATAACATAGCTATATCTATTGATAAGTTGAGGATTATAGGGGCGGATCGCTATGCATTGGTTTATTTTTTAGAGGATTTTGCAGGAGATGATGTTCAGGATATTGGTGTTAAGTATATCTATATAGAAAATGACGAAGGTAACCCAAGTATTTTAACTGAGCGATTTGTAGATGTATCTGAGGCCAAGAGGTGGTCACCTGTTGTTGATGACCTTAGTAGACGGCAAAGCAAGGAAGCACTTATATTTTTGAATAAATGGATAAATGCCTGGGAGACAAAGGATATAGAAAGGATGAAGGCATGCTATACAGAGTCTTTTCCTAATAAAGAGTCCTTTTTCAAGACAAAGACGAAGAAGTTATCTGCATACAGTTATATAAATGTTACTCTTGATGATATAAAGATTACCCGCTCAGGTGTCTATTGGACCGTAATAGCCAAGCAGACATTTACATCAGATAAATATAGAGATGTAGGGATAAAGCGGTTGAATCTATTAAGGGTTGGAGATGGGTTTTTAATCCAGAAAGAGACTTGGCAAAGGCTATGAAACATGACCCCTATCAGATAATTATCATGCGACCTACAGGTGGAAAGCCCATTATGACCATACGGTCATATCTGGCTAGGGCGATCATTATCTTCTTTGTCATGGTTGTTATAGCATTGATGATCATTACATTAGCTCTTGTGCATACACATAGAAAAGGCCAGGGTCTAAAAAGGAGAGTTGCCCTACAACAAGAGGAGATAAAGGATTTGAATATACGCCTCGCACACAAGGATGAGGAGATAATTGCTCTAAAAAAGAAGATTGCTCCTAAGGCTGTGCCTACAACAAGGCGATCTCAGAAAGAAAAGGTACTACCTAAGATATATCCACCTATAGTGGAGATAACAGAGATCTCCTTACAGGATCATTTTCTTTCTTTTAAGGTTGTAAATATTCATTCAGGTACGGATTCTCCTGCCATTGGTTACTTTTTCGTGGTATTTAAAAAAGACAAGTTATTTGTGGCTTATCCTGAGGTAAAGCTAATAAATGGTCTACCCCAGTATCCAGGGTTGGGTATGGCCTTTACCATACGCAATTTTAAACCCATAAGATTACGTATACCAAAGATAGCCTGGGAATGGAGGACTCTAACTTTTTATATCTTTGATTCCGATGGCAAGTTAAGGCTCGTAATGCCTGTTAACAGGCGAGAAATATTGCAATGATAAGAAAAATAGTATTCCTTATAATCTTTTTGTGGACCCCCTGCCTTGCTGTTGGTGAGATGGTTCATGATGTTTATTTTAGGGGGAAAAATCATGAGCTTGATGTATACCGGATATATGGCAAGGAAGATGGCCCAACATTGATGATAATGGGTGGTATCCAAGGTAATGAGCCTGGTGGTTATCTGGCAGCAGACCTATATGTGGATATGGCCCTTAAAAAGGGAAATCTGATTGTTGTACCCAGGGCAAATTTTTATTCTATATTGGTAAATAAACGTGGCGCTACTGGAGATATGAATCGTAAATTCTCAAGTGTCTCCACCCATGATCCAGATAGTGAGGTTGTAAAGAAAATCAAGGAGATTATGAGACAAACTGATTATTTCTTGAATCTTCATGACGGCTCAGGATTTTATCATCCTGAATATATTGATGATATGCACAATCCAAGAAGATATGGACAATCCATTATAGTAGATACCGACAAGTATATAACACCTACGGGCAAAGAACTTGATCTTGGGAGCTTAGCAGATAGGGTTATAAGGCAGGTAAATTCATCTATTAAAGAAAGCGAATACAGATTTCGATTAAATAATCACAGAACTTCAGCACCAGACAGTATTCACAAGGAGCAGAGAAGGTCTGCTACATTTTATGCGCTGACACATTTGCACAAGCCAGCATTTGCTTGTGAGACGTCAAAATCCATCAAAGATTTTAGAAAACGGGTAGTATTTCAGACCATGGTAGTAAATGCCTTTATGAAAGAGATTGGGATTGTACCTGAGCAGCCTAGTATATACATAGAACCGCCAAGGATGAAGTATGCCTTGATATCAATAAATAATGCCAATCCAATAGCTATATACAACAATCAAAGGATATTTGTGACAAGAGGAGATTTTTTAGAGGTCGTAAGTGTTGTATCAAACTATAAAAGGGGTGTTATAGCAAATATACTAGGCCTCGGGCAGTTAAATGATATAGGGCAGCCCTTTAGGATACACAAACCAACCACCATAGAGATAAAAAAGGACATGTTTCCTTGTGGTAAGGTTCATATCGATGTTACTTCTAAGCTAAATCATACCTGGCTTATAACAGATGTGAATAATAAGATATATGCCCTAAGTCCTGATGAGGTGATTACAGTAGAAAAAGGTGCAACAATTGAGTTAAAAGACTTGGTCTATATGGGTTCTACCAGTCACGGACTCAATGTGAATTTCAAGGGATTTGTGCCCAATTGGAGTAACAACACAGGAGAAGACAGGGGATATAAGATTGATACATCCAAACTGCTTGGGAGGTATGCTACACAGATAGATAAGACCACGAGACGGTATCGCATCTGTGCCATGAGGGGCAATAATAGAATCGTAAGTTTTTATATAGATATAATAGATGCTACTAAGTAAAGATGTATATTCTTGCTATAGAGACGTCCTGTGATGAAACTGCTGCTGCTATTGTTGATAACAATGGAAAGGTACTATCAAATATAGTAGCCTCTCAGGTTGAGGACCATGCTGCATTTGGAGGTGTAGTACCAGAGATTGCCTCACGCAGGCATATTGAGCTTATCCAACCTGTAGTAAATCAGGCTTTTCGTGAGGCAGATGTTACTTTGAGTGACCTTGGTGGTATAGCTGTCACCCAAGGACCAGGCCTTGTGGGTGCGCTTCTTGTAGGTGTATCGTTTGCTAAGGCCCTGGCTTATGGTCTGGATATCCCTATACGAGGAGTAAATCATCTTGAGGGCCATCTAAGTGCTGCATGTATTGAACATGATGTTAGCTACCCTCATATAGGAGCGGTAGTCTCAGGTGGGCATACATCTATATATAAGGTAAATGTGCCAGGTGGGATTATACAGATAGGTCAGACAAAAGATGATGCAGCAGGAGAGGCATTTGATAAGGTAGCAAAGTTGCTTGGTCTGGGGTATCCTGGTGGAGTGCTTATAGACAGAATAGCTCAGGATGTGGATTATACAGGGATCGATCTGCCTCGACCTATGATATCAGATAATTCATATGACTTTAGTTTTTCTGGACTTAAGACTGCTGTTTTAAACCTTGTGATTAAACTAAAGATTTTTCCTGATCTTGATTTGAGCTTTTCTGGCCTGCCGAAAAAGAGGAGGGCTCTGCCTGGCAAGGAAGTACTTATCCCCAAGATAGCAGCTGCATTTCAAGATGCAGTAATAGATGTTATTATAGCAAAGTTGGTTAGAGCAATAAAAGATTATAATATGGGTTTATTGGTAGTAACAGGAGGTGTGGCATCAAATAACTCTTTAAGAGATTGTCTTAAAGAGACTACAGATAAGTTAGGTATTCAATTGATTATACCAGATAAAAAGTACTGTACAGATAATGCGGCTATGATAGGCATTGCAAGTATTAGACAATTTAAAGATAAGGATGGGAAAAATGCTTACCTTAATATGAATGCAATATCTAGGTGGAGATGGTTATGAGATCAAAGCCGTCGCTAGGCCAAAATTTTTTGCAAAATGTATCTGTTGTAGAGAAAATAATATCTTTTGCTCAATTGAGGCCAGATGATACAGTATTAGAGATAGGACCTGGCAAGGGGATACTTACTGAATTTCTTGCAAGACATGTAAAATTAGTGGTCGCTATAGAGAAGGATGATCATCTTTTTGAAGGCCTTATTAACAGATTTTGGGGTAGCCCCAATATCAAGTTTATCCATGGTGATATATTAAAGTATGATATAAAAAGACATATAACTAAAGGTACAAAGGTAGTAGCAAACCTTCCCTATAATATAGCTTCCCTGATTATAATGGGCTTTATCGAAGACGCCTTCTGCTTTTCTGATATAATTATTATGGTGCAAAAGGAGGTAGGTGAAAGGATCTGTGCTACTAGAGGGTCTAAATCATACTCTGCCTTTACAGTTATAGTATCTACATGTTTTGATCCAATACCTGGATTTATTGTGACTCCTAGAAATTTTTATCCGATACCAAAGGTGGATTCCATGGTTGTTAGATTGAGATCCAAAAAGATACCTATAGTAGAGAAGGCTGATATGGATATGTTTAAAAAAATTGTATACAGTGCATTCAGGGCCAGGCGTAAGATGCTTAAGAATTCCTTGATGTGTTTGCCTGGTATAGATCAAGGTCTATTACAGAAGATAGCAGACTTGGCCCATATAGACTTAAGCTTAAGGCCACAGCACCTATCTCCTTATGATTTTTGCCGGATGAGTAAGGTATACAAGACTCTATGTATACCAGATAATATAACAACTCACGGGATTTAGATCAACCTTCAGACATGCCTTCCCTTTTTTATTTAGGCAGTATCTTTGTAATCTTAGACTTGATTCCGTAATTTGAATTACAATAACGTATTTCTGTAACTGTCACGGAAATGGCAGTTACGAAGAAATTTTCTAATAACTATTTAATATTACTAATTTTATTTAAAAACACCAGATCGTCATCTTTTTGGCATCCCGATTGCCTTATGGGGCTTGAATCAAAAAACAAGACCTTTGGGGGGTGTAGGGATGAAGAAGTTTGCATCAAAGATTATTGGTTTCCTGGTTGTTTTTCTTATTAGTATGACAGTTTATGCTGCGGATTACAAACCAGGAGAGGTCATCGTAAAGTTCAAATCTGGTAGTGCTCTGATGGGCAATTCTATTTATGGCCTTAGCGGATTGGATCATCCTGTCCGTATTGCAGTGGATGATGTGGAAGATACTATTTCAGATATGAGTAAGAGGGATGATGTGGAATATGTAGAGCCCAATTACAAGATAGAGGCTGAAGTCATCCCAAATGATTGGCCCTATTATGAAAATGAGTGGGAGGATATAGACTTAGTGGAGGCATGGGATGTGATTGATGGTAGGTCTCCAGGCCACAAGGTTATAATAGCAGTGGTAGACTCTGGTGTAGCCCTTGATCATCCTGATCTCGAGAATATCTTGGTAGGTGGTTATGACTTTGCAAATAATGATAGTATTCCTGAGGATAATGCAGGCCATGGTACCAAGGTTTGTGGAGTAATAGGTGCCATAGGAGATAATGGAGAGGCAGTAGCAGGTGTATCCTGGAACATAAATTACGAGATCATGCCTTTGAAGTTTATGGAAGAAGATGGTGGGAAGTGCACAGGTTATATCTCAGATGCCATAGACGCTATATATCATGCAGTAAATAATGGGGCAGATATAATAAATGCAAGTTGGGGATTTGATTCTTTCTCCCATGCCTTGGAAGATGCCATAACATATGCCAGGGATCGTGGGGTCCTTTTTGTTTCATCTGCTGGTAATTCTGCCCAAGATAATGACAGCGAGCCTCATTATCCATCTAACTATACCTTGGATAATGTCATAGCTGTGGCTGCAATGAACCGCTATGGTGATTTGGCAAGTTTTTCTAACTATGGGTACTACAGTGTAGATATTGCAGCCCCAGGCGTGGGTCTTAGCACAACGACAAAGGATGGTGGCTATACTTCATGGGCATCAGGCACATCGTTTGCTGCTCCATTTGTAACAGGGATTGCCGCACTTGTCATCTCTCAATTTCCAGAACTTGGCTACTTAGAGGTTAAGGACAGGTTACTTAAAACATCTGTTATGGATGAGAGCTATTCTGAAGAACTCTTGGCAAGTGGAGGTTGCGTAAATGCATACAATGCCCTTATGGACTCACCTTTACATGATATCCCATCTGCTGGTAATTGGGTTCCACCACAGGCAAAAAGTGCGGATCCATCTGTTCCAATTGGAGGTGAAGGTGGCAGTGACGGATACTGTATTATAGACGCTGCAAGCCACGATAATAGCATATCCACACTGGCCCTCCTCCTATTTCTGTTTGTGATAGCCTTGGTCCAGATGCCTTCCCTAAGGTATCAGGACTAAAACTATACCCCCCATGGCCCCTTTATTAAAAATAAAGGGGCCATCTCCTTTATAAAATCTCAATGGCCATGGCCATACCCTGACCTCCGCCTATACACAAAGTGGCAAGTCCTAGCTCTACATTTCTTCTTCTCAGTTTGTTTATAAGAGACACAACGATCCTGGCACCAGTGCAACCTATAGGATGACCTATGGAAATACCAGATCCATCTATATTTGTAATATCTAGATCTAGGTTTAGCTCTCTAACGCAGGCAATAGTTTGAGAGGCAAATGCCTCATTCAGCTCAATGAGGCCATAATCCTTGATCGTTGTCCCTGTAATCCTGAGCAGCTTTCTTGTAGCAGGTATTGGGCCAAGGCCCATGTAAGCAGGGTCTACTCCGCCTGATGCATAGCCATTTATCCTGGCAATTGGTTTGAGGCCGAGTTCCTTGGCCTTGGCTTCACTCATTATTAAGCATGCCGCAGCTGCATCGTTAATGCCTGATGCATTTCCTGCTGTTACTGTCCCGTCCTTTTTGAACGCGGGCCTGAGCTTCGCCATCTTCTCTAAGGATGTGTCCATTGGCCTTTCATCGGTATCAAATATAATAGGCTCGCCCTTTCTCTGAGGTATGGTTACAGGGACTATCTCATCTTTCAATACACCTTCTTTGATCGCCCTGCGTGCACGCACGTGACTCTCATACCCAATCTTGTCTTGTTCTTCCCGGGAGATACCATATTTTTCTGCAATATTTTCAGCAGTGATACCCATGTGATAGCCATAAAATATCTCATAAAGTCCATCAAAGACCATAAGGTCAACGGCCTGTGCATATGGCATATCCATCCTGTATCCCCACCTTGCCTTGGGAAGCGCATAAGGCACATCGCTCATATTTTCCATGCCACCTGCAATAACAACCTCGTTATCACCTGCTTTAATGGTACAGGCAGCCAGCGCAAGGGCCTTCATGCCAGATGCACATACCTTATTTACAGTAATGGCCGTAGTCTCCTTGGGAAGTCCCGCCCTTATCATGGCCTGTCGTCCTGAATTCTGGCCCTGACCTGCCTGGATTACATTCCCCATAATTACTTCATCAACCGCTATTTCTTCAAGGTTGTTATCCCAATTGTGATATTTCTGCTCGATAGGAGACAGCCCATCGTCCTTGCAAGCATCTGGGCCATCGGCTTTCGCATAAGTAAAGACTGTGGGTTTGAGTCCACTCCTTGATAGCGTCTCACGTATTACAAGTGCACCAAGATCCTTTGCTGGCACGGTCTTTAGGGACCCGCCAAAGGTACCAACCGCTGTACGTACACCGTTTACTATTACTACATTAGACATAAAAAAACCTCCCTGTGTTTTAATGAATTGTGATTCATTATTGCATAAATGCTCTACCAAAGCAATAGCATTGATTATTCAGTCAATCAGGTCGCTAAATCACAGTGCTTTTATATACTTATCATTTTGAGCAAATGGAGGCTGTACAGAACAAAATTTTAATGATAAGATAAATAGTTAATTTAGGAAACAGGAGATAGTATAGATTAATGGCATTACGCGGTAGGATAACAATAAATGATAATCTTTGTAAATCATGTGAACTATGTATATCGGTATGTCCTGAGGAGGCTATCAGGATTTCTGATGGTATAAATTATAAAGGTTATCATCCTGCAGAATTTATAAAAGATATGTGTAGAGGATGTGCGCTCTGTTCTATTGTATGTCCTGAGATAGCAATAGAGGTATATCGTGAAAGATAAGGTATTAATGAAGGGTACTGATGCCTTGGCAGAGGCGGCAATTCAGGCCGGCTGCAGGTGTTACTTTGGCTATCCCATCACGCCTCAAAATGAACTTCCAGAGTATATGGCAAGAAGGATGGCCGAGGTAGGTGGGGTATTTCTTCAAGGAGAAAGCGAGATTGCCTCAATCAACATGGTCCTTGGAGCTGCTGCATCAGGTGTTCGTGCGATGACATCGTCCTCTTCTCCTGGTATAAGCCTTAAACAAGAGGGGATCTCTTTTCTTGCCGCAATGGAGCTTCCAGCGCTAATTGTAAATATAATGAGAGGTGGGCCTGGTTTGGGTAAGATTGCACCAAATCAGGGGGATTATTATCAGGCTACCCGTGGAGGGGGGCATGGGGACTATAGGACACCTGTGTTTGCCCCCGCATCTATTCAAGAACTGTATGATATTACCATGTATGCATTTGATGTGGCGGATATTTACAGGACACCTGTTATGATCTTAGGAGATGGTATGATGGGACAGATAGTGGAACCTACCATCTGTCGTAAGAGGCAAAAGATAGATCTTCCCCCTAAAGATTATATACTGGATGGCGCTCGAAAGAGGCCATCAAGGATAATAAGATCATTGATTTTGGACACCCTAGAGATGGAGGAACATAATTGGAAGCTGAAACGTAAATATGATCTAATGCGAGGCAAGCTACCCCAGCATGAGGAATTTATGATGGCAGATGCCAAGCTTATAATCGTGGCTTATGGTACGGCTGCCAGGATTGCAAAAGGTGCTGTAAAGCGTGCAAGAAGGGAAGGCCTTGCAGTTGGTTTGTTGAGGCCTATTACTCTATGGCCATTTCCAACCCAGGCTATTCAAGAGATAGCTAAAAAGGTAAAACATTTCTTGGTCTTTGAAATGAGTACAGGCCAGATGATAGATGATGTATTACTTGCACTCGGGGGTAAGGCCGAGTGTGAATTTTATGGCAGACCTGGGGGTGTGGTGCCAACTCCTATGGAGATAACAAGGATAGTAGGCCGTTATTGGGTACAAAAGGAGATCTTAGGGTGAAGAAGGTTTTTACCAAACCCAAATGTTTAAAAGATATCCCCTTTCACTACTGCCCTGGATGTGGTCATTCGATTATACACAGACTTGTGGCAGAGGTTATAGATGAACTGAAGATTTCAGATTGTGTTATAGGTATCCCTCCTGCAGGGTGTGCTGTGCTTGCATATAATTATTTTGATATAGATATGTGTGAGGCCCCCCATGGCAGGGGATGTGCAGTAGCTACAGGATTTAAGAGGGCTCAGCCTGATAAGATAATCTTTACTTATCAAGGTGATGGGGATATGGCTGCCATTGGTACTGCAGAGACACTGCATGCTGCCAATCGTGGAGAGCGTATTACCGCTGTATTTGTAAATAATGCTGTGTATGGAATGACAGGTGGGCAAATGGCGCCTACCACCATGATAGAACAGAAGACTACTACATCGCCATTTGGAAGGCGTTCAGAGGTTGAGGGCTACCCTTTACTTATAACCGATTTAATAGCAACCCTTAAAGGGCCTGCGTATGTGGCACGCCATTCCTTGGCAACACCTGCTAAGATTTTAGCTACAAAAAAGTCTATTAAAAAGGCATTTGAGGTGCAGATTAAAGGACTTGGGTTTTCTCTTGTAGAGGTCTTATCTCCATGCCCAACAAATTGGAAGTTATCCGCAGTAGATGCATACAAATTCTTGGAGTCAAAGATGGAAAAAGAGTTTCCTATAGGTGTGCTTAAGGATGTCACAAAGAGGAAGTAAGGTTACGCTATGCTGATCAAGACAGTAATGAGTGGGATAGGTGGACAGGGGATCTTATTCTCTGGCCTATGTATGGCCTGGGCAGCCATGTATGAGGGGCACTTTGTGACATATCTCCCATCTTATGGAGCAGAGATGCGAGGTGGTGTTACCTCATGTACCATCGCTATCTCAGATGAAGAGATAGCATCCCCTATACCCTCTGCCCCAGATTATCTTGTTCTTATGGATAATCTTTCTTTAGCAAGGCTTCAAAGTCAGTGTGCATCTGGAGGGGAAGTCTTTATCAATACCAGTATAGTCTCGGATAGGCCTATAAGAGGAGATATAGAGCTTGTAGAGATACCGGTTACTGATCTGGCAGAGTCTAGCATAGGGGTTAGGTATGCAAATATGATAATGTTAGGGGCATTTATTGGCAGGACACATCTTGTAAAGGCATCTACCATCATAGGTAATATGGATAAAATCTTGGGTAAAGAAAAGGCTAGGTTTAAAGATAAGAATATAGAGGCCATAAATATTGGTTTAGAGTATACTTCTAAGGAGACATAAGGCATGAATATCAAGCAAATATCAATTAAAACAGAAAATATATCAGGAAAGCTTTCTTACTTAAGTGATATTTTAGGACAGCAGGGGGTCAACATTCGGGCTATATCAGTAGGGGTACATACATCATCAAATATATCGCTGGTCCATATGGTAGTAGATGATACCAAGAAGGCAGTAAATGCACTTAAAGCAAAAGGTATAGAATTCGATCTTTCAGATGTACTGGCTGTAGAGATGCCAGACCATCCAGGGGGTATGAATGCAGTATTAAGGCCTCTAAGGGATGGAGGCATAAATGTAATATCCATGTATCCATATATTGGAAAGGCGTCTCGTCCTATAATGGTCTTAAAGGTTGATAACCTGGTTAAGGCCATAGAGGTGTTAAAGAGAAATTGGGTAAGAATATGGGACGAGTCTATCTACAGACTATAATATCTTATAACAAGATAAATCTTTGTTATTGATAACTTTTCAATGAAGCACAAGATTGCAAGGCACAAAGTGGCAAAGGCACATAGGAATAAAAAATTAATAAGGCTCTATAAACCGCCCATAAGTGTAGAGCTACTACTGAGGAGTTTTCTTAAGATATTGTATTGTTCAGGTCTTTACTTTGTGCCTTTGTGCCTGTCTGCCTTTGCAACTGAATGGTTACGTTATTGCTCTCTGTTATCAGAAGAGTTGGCAAATTAAAGGAGGATACTATGTCTTATACAATAACTGAAAAATGTACAGGGTGTGGTGTGTGTGTTAGGCATTGTCCTACAGAGGCCATCTCTGGGGAGAAGAAAAAACAGCATACAATTGATAAAGATAAATGTATAGAATGCGGGGTATGTGGTAGGATATGTCCTGCTAAAGATGCAGTATTGGATCAGGGAGGGGTTGTCTGCAAAAGGGTTAAGAAGTCTGAGTGGCCAAAGCCTGTAGTCATACGGTCTCTGTGTACTGCATGCAGTATGTGTGTGGATATATGTCCGTTTAACTGTTTAGGCATAACGGATCCCCCAGATTTTCCAAGGGATTTCACAGCGATTGCATATTTGAAAGACACAAAAGGGTGTGTAGGCTGTACCCAATGTGCAGATATATGTCCCCAAGAGGCCATATATCTGGCTGTTCCTTCAGGATAGGCTTTGCTTTGATAAGAGACATTTGATAGCTGTATGTCCCACTTGTACAATAGTTTTGTATCCATATATAGCAGATGCGATCACACCGATTCCTCCAGGGAGCAATCTAGATTTCCGCCTGGCAGGAAATAGGCGGGTGATGATTCTATTTATCCCTTTATTTATATACTTTTGTGGTAGAATTTTTGTTATGTAGGTCTCGGTGATAATGCTTGTATTAGAGGTGTGAGCCTCGTCTACAATATGATAGGTCTTTCCGATAATCTCTAGGATGACCTCCTCGATCATTTTTTCATCATCCATAGGAAGACCGTATAGAAATCCTAGTGTAAGGATCAAGGATACAGATTGATCCAGCATAAGAAGATTTTCAGCTCCTACCAGCCAAAACGATATAATGGTTCCGATTCCTGGAAATACAGAAGGGATATTTAAGATAGCGTTTCTTATGGCCTGTCTCTGTGCTGTATCTTCGATGAGATCCAAGGCAATGATAGGTATTTCATTGTGATTTGAGTTTTCTAGTTTGATGGTTGCTGTCCTTTTCGCCCTTTTAAGATTGCCTTTTATAAGATTTCTTAGAAATGACTGGAATTGATCTCCAAGAGCCTCCAACATATCGTAGTCCTTAATATACCTTTTTGTATGGGGATGTAAAGTAGCGAGTTATAGCCTTAAGCTGAATGCCCATTAAATCCCGTGTTAAAGCCGAGTCAATATGTCCCCTTAAGTACAGAGCAAAAATG
>JAGGYK010000135.1 GCA_021162585.1 Deltaproteobacteria bacterium | reverse complement strand
TTTACCATATCTACAGAGGCCTGTAATATTTATTATAAGACCAGGAATTTGCCTAAGGAGGTAAAAGATCAGGTAAAAAATGCCCTTTACAAGGTTGAAAAGATGATGGGGCTCAAGTTTGGGGATCCAGAGAATCCCCTGCTTTTTTCCGTACGTTCAGGCGCAAGGGTCTCTATGCCTGGAATGATGGATACAGTGCTTAACATAGGGCTTAATGATGATACAGCAAAAGGATTAATAAAATTAAGTGGGAGTGAACGTTTTGCCTATGATTGTTATAGACGTTTTGTACAGATGTATGGTGATGTGGTTATGGGGGCAGATGGCCATGCATTGGAGGCAGAACTCACGAAAATTAAAGAAAATAAGGGTATAGCGCTTGATACAGATTTAAATGCAGATGACCTGAAACACCTTGTATATATCTTAAAAGATAAGGTAGAGAGCCTTACAGGTAAAAAATTTCCATCAGATCCCATGGAACAATTATGGGGGGCTATAGAAGCAGTATTTAGCTCCTGGGATACACCCAGGGCAATTACGTACCGTAGGCTCAATAATATCCCTGATGATTGGGGAACTGCGGTAAATGTACAGGCCATGGTATTTGGTAATACAGGTGATGACTCTGCTACAGGTGTGGCATTTACCAGGGATCCTGCCACAGGTGAGAATATATTCTATGGAGAATACTTGAGAAACGCCCAGGGAGAAGATGTAGTTGCTGGTATCCGCACGCCAATGCCTGTAAACAAGGCAGGTAAAAAAGATCCTTCACTCGAGTCCTTGGAAGAAGTCATGCCTGAACAATACAGGCAACTGGACGAGATATACAATACATTAGAGAAGCATTATCGCGATATGCAAGACATAGAATTTACCATCCAGGAGGGAAATCTGTGGATGCTCCAGACCAGGACTGGGAAGCGCACAGCAGCAGCTGCAGTAAAGATAGCAGTAGACATGGTGAAAGAGGGTCTAATTACAAAGGAAGAGGCTGTGTTAAGGGTAGATCCTGAACAGATCGATCAACTTTTACATCCAATGATCGATCCAAAGGCGAAGAAAACTGCAATTGGAAAGGGGTTGCCTGCATCCCCTGGCGCTGCTGTGGGCGGGGTTGTGTTTACAGCAGAAGACGCCGAAAAATGGGCTGCAGATGGCAAAAAGGTTGTATTGGTCAGGATGGAGACCTCTCCAGAAGATATCCATGGCATGGATGTTTCAGAAGGGATACTTACTGCAAGGGGTGGCATGACATCCCATGCGGCGGTTGTTGCAAGGGGCATGGGCAGGTGTTGTGTGGCTGGTTGTAGCGATCTAAGTATAGATTATGAGAAAGAGGTATGTAGCATTGGGGGCCATGTTATAAAAAAGGGAGATTATATTACATTAGATGGATCTCAAGGTGAGATAATCCTGGGTAAGTGTCCCACTGTTGCACCATCCCTTTCCGGCGCATTTGGCACCTTGATGAATTGGGCAGATGAATTCAGGACCTTAAAGGTGAGGACCAATGCTGATACACCCAAAGATGCAAAGACAGCCAGAGATTTTGGGGCGCAAGGGATTGGTTTGTGCCGCACAGAGCATATGTTCTTTGAGGGGAATCGCATTCTGGCCGTAAGAGAGATGATTTTAGCAGATAATGAGGAAGGCAGAAGGTCTGCCCTGGCCAGGATTCTTCCTATGCAAAAAGGAGATTTTAAAGGGATCTTCAAGGTGATGGATGGCCTGCCTGTAACTATCCGGCTCTTAGATCCACCCTTGCATGAATTTCTGCCCAATACAGATGAGGAGTTAAAGGAAGTAGCGGATAGTCTGAATACAGATGTAAATGTGGTAAGGGCAAAAAGGGATTCACTGCATGAAGCCAATCCTATGTTAGGACACCGTGGGTGTAGATTGGGTATCACATTTCCTGAGATATATGAGATGCAGGTAAGGGCAATTATGGAGGCTGCCTGCGAGGCGAGAAAGGAAGGGATTATAGTTGAGCCAGAGATTATGATACCCTTGGTAGGCCATGTAAAGGAATTGGAGATCCTTAAAGAGATGACTATTCAAGTAGCGCATGAGATTATGAATACATATGGTACTACTATTGAGTATAAAGTGGGCACCATGATAGAGCTTCCAAGGGCCGCGCTCATTGCAGATGAGATAGCTAAGGAGGCGGAATTTTTCTCATTTGGGACAAATGATCTTACCCAGACCACGTTTGGTCTGTCTCGGGATGATGCAGGGAAATTTCTACCTGAATATGTGGAAAAGAAGATTTTACCAAGGGATCCTTTTATAGCCCTGGATCAAGATGGCGTAGGTCAGTTGATAGAAATAGGGGTAAAAAAGGGTAGAAAGACAAGGCCGGGGTTAAAGGTTGGCATATGTGGTGAACACGGAGGGGAGCCATCATCCATAGAGTTTTGCCACAAGGTTGGCCTTGATTATGTGAGTTGTTCACCTTTCAGGGTGCCCATAGCCAGGCTGGCTGCTGCACATGCAGCTATAAATAATAAAAAGAATAAGAAGTGATAATAACCTTTGAGGGCGGGGAAGGGGTTGGCAAGACAACTCAGGTAGCCCTCTTGGGCGACTACTTTGATCGTAAATCTACCCCCTGGCTTTCTATCAGAGAGCCAGGGGGTAGCTCAATATCTGAAGAAATCAGGGCACTGTTTATTAAGAGGCCCCTGGACCCTATAACAGAATTGTTCCTTATCCTTGCATCACGCAGGGAAAATATATGTAGCCTGATAGAGCCTGCCCTCGCTAACAATAAGGTTGTAATAATAGACCGCTTTATAGATTCTACATTTGTATACCAGGGTATCGCAGGGGGCCTGGGCAAGGAACTTGTAATGGATATTATGAAACTCTCCCATACCTATCTTGAGCCGGATATTACCTTTATTCTGGATATGGAACCTAAAGATGCCATATCCAGGATTACCCCTGGGGATAAGTTTGAACATAAGCCATTGAGGTTTCATGAAAAGCTAAGGCAAGCCTTTTTGAACCTGCCTTCTGAAACAGGATCTGTGGCAGACAGATATTATGTGATAGACGCAAGCAGAACCATAGAAGATGTAAATAAAGAGATATTATTTATTGTAGAAGGAAAATTATTAAAAAACAGTCGATAGACAGTCGATAGTCGACAGTCGACAGTCGAGAGTCGGAAAAAAAACTGTAGGTGCTACTTCAAGGTTTTGGGTTTTGAGTGTTGGGTTTTAAGTTAAAGAAAATTCCCTAACCCCTGAGACGGGTGGACTATCACCTTTAATCTTTAATCTTCCCGACTGTCGACTATCGACTATCTTTTAGTCTTCCTGACTCTCAACTCTCATTAGTATTAACCCTGTCTTACGAAATGTCCGCTCTTACCACCGGATTTTTCTGTAAGGGAAATGTCTTTAATAACCATGGTTCGATCCATGGCCTTACACATATCATATATAGTGAGTAATGCGATAGAGGCTGCATGCAGGGCCTCCATCTCCACTCCTGTGCGTCCAGTTACCTTTACTTCAGCCTGAACCTCTATGTGGTGGGATTTCTTATCAGGGAAAAAATCTATTGCAATGTTATCAATGGGCAGGGGGTGGCACAAAGGTATAGTATTTGCTGTGTTTTTTGCAGCCATAATGCCTGCTATCCTGGCAGTTGCAAAGACATTCCCCTTTTTTATCTTATCTGAGATTATGGCATCAAAGACCTCGCTTGACATGCTGATACTACCTCTTGCGCATGCCTTACGGCTGGTTATCTTTTTCCCCCCTACATCGACCATTGTGACATTGCCATCTGACTCAATATGGGTCAATCCCATGTATTTCTCCTCATACAGTATACAAAGGGCAAGCAATTTTACTAATCTGTATCCTTGTGTAATTTATTATCCCGGTCTTTTTTCTTTTTGGGTTTGGTATCTGGCTTGTTATCCTCTTTTGGAGAATGCTTTCTTGCATAATCTGTAAGGTACCATCCTGAGCCTTTCAAACGGAATGATGACTCAGATACTAATTTTTTTACAGACCCACCGCACCTTGGACAATGCGTAATGGGTGTATCACTAAATTTTTGTAACACTTCGAATACATTATTGCATTTGGTACATTTATATTCATAGATAGGCATTGATACTACCTCCGTTATCGATCAGGATCTTACATTCATATAGGGGTGGAGGTGGGATCTTGTCAAGTACATTGAAGATCTTTTTTATCCCTATTGTTGAGTGCTTTGCGAGAAGCACCCTGGTTAGGTTGTCCACATAAATTTCTTCTTCGTTTTGATTGCTTTCTGAAAAATCTGCCTTACCTGAAAAGAATCTTTGAATATGTATAAGTTCATGGGTCAGTATGTAAACTATGAATGCTAACATATCTATATCCTTATTATCATAAAGAACCCTTAAGATTTCGTCGTCCTGGAGACATATCCTATAGTGTCTTAATCTATTCAGGCCTGTCCCCTCCATGAGGAGTAGTTTTGCAAATGTCCCAGGGGCTTTCTCTGGTCCGCTCAGTTCTTCCAATGTCTTGATATCATAAGGCGCAGTAATCTTATCCTTTGTGCCTTTAGCAATTATATGTTCTGCAATATATGTGCCCTGAAAAACCAGGGCCTTGTGCTTTGGTATAAATATAGCCATGTAATTATACTAGCTGTAGTTATGGTAAAATGCAAGCCCTCAAAAAATAGTCAACAGTCGTCAGTCGATAGTCGACAGTCAGGAAGACTAAAAATTAAAGGTAACAGTTCATCCGCCTCAGGGATTAGGGAATTCTCTTTAACCCAAAACTCAAAACTCAAAACTTTGAAATAGGCCCTACAGTCTTTTCCGACTGACAACTGTCCTTTAGACTGTTGACTATCGACTATATTTTTCTACCCACAGCATTTGCAATCTGCTCTAATGTGTACATTGAGGTCTTAAATTCATCAGGTTTTAGGGATTGAGGCCCGTCAGATAGGGCTTCTTCTGGTCTGGGATGGACTTCAATCATTACCCCGTCTGCCCCTGCTGCTATTGCTGCATAAGCCATGGGCGCTACATATCTGGCATGTCCTGTGCCATGGGATGGGTCTACTATAACAGGCAGATGAGTTTTAGATTTAAGTACAGGTACAGCGCTTATATCCAGGGTGTTTCTGGTTGATGTCTCAAATGTTCGTATTCCTCTTTCGCAGAGTATGACATTACTATTACCTTCTGATAGTATATACTCGGCAGACATCAAGAATTCATCAATGGTGGTAGACATCCCCCGTTTTAAAAGCACAGGTTTTTTTGCCTTCCCTACCATTTTTAGTAAGGGGAAGTTCTGTATGTTTCTCGCTCCTATTTGAAGGCAATCCGCGTATTCTGATACTACCCCTATGCCAGCTATATCCATGACTTCTGTAACAATCGGTATCCCATAGGTCTCTCTTGCCTTGGCTAGGAGGATCAGGCCATCTTCTTGAAGCCCCTGGAATGAATAAGGTGAAGTCCTGGGTTTGAAAGCGCCACCTCTTAGCATATGTGCTCCGCATTCCTTTATGGTTGATGCCACTTCAAAGATCTGATCCTGAGATTCTACTGCACATGGGCCGGCTATTATTGCAAGTCTTTTTCCACCAATCTTAACCCCCAGGCCTATATCCACAACAGTAGGTTCTGTTCTGGTCTCCAAAGATGCAAGTTTATATGGGCTCAGTATTGGTATTACCTTTTCTACACCAGGTTGAACCTCCAGGTTACTGAGCCTTTCCTTACCCCTTTCATCACCTATTGCGCCTATGATCACCCTTTCTGTACCCTGGTTTATATGGGGCTTGTAGCCGAGGGCTTGTATTGCCCTTGTTACATTTTCTATCTGTTCTTTGGTTGCTCCTTTTTTCATAGATATTATCATCTAAACCTCCTTGATTTTTTAGGCCGTGGGGATGTCCCCAGGGCCTAAAAATGAAAAGGCCGTGGGGAGATTGCCACCCACGGCCTTTTTGTCCAATACTTGTGAGATTAGCCCACAGGTGGCCCCCCATAGAAATAATTAAAATAAAACCAAAAGCCATAAAATCTGTCAGCTAATCCCTGTTTCATAAAATTAAATATACCAGACTTATATTATTTATTGCAAGCGAAATATTAAATTGTCGGCAAGCGTTCGGCTATTCCGCCCGAAGGAGGAAATGCTGAAAGCTTCATAATCTGTCTTTTGCAGTTGACATATACCTGTCCTTTTAGTATTTAATAATTAATCCTACTGCGGATCCAAGGGAATCCGGTGAGAATCCGGAACGGGGCCCGCCGCTGTGAACGGGGACAGGGGCTTAATAGCCGCCACTGCAAGATGCGGGAAGGTGAAAGCCTTTGGTAGATCCGTGAGTCAGAAGACCTATCCGCAGGAGAAGGTTACATCTACGGGTTCTGGGTGAATTTCTTCTAGGGGTAATAAAAGATTAAAGGTTGAATAACCCCGGATGAAAAGGTGCTGTATCTTTTTTTGGATTATCTTCCTCATTATATCTGTGCCTGCTGGTGCAGAGACTATCTATGTGATTGCTACTCCCCTTTATGAAGACACTACAGAGGTAGAGATAGAACCCACTGCATTTGCCCAGTCCATAGATGTTAGGCGCTACTTATCACGTTTTACCACAACTGAAGAGGTGTTAAAGGGTGCTGTAGGTGCTAATGTGCGATCCATAGGTGGGCTTGGCAGTTACTCAACCATATCCATACGAGGCGCAAGCGCCAATCAATGCCTTGTTCTTATTGATGGCCTTAGGCTCAATTCGCCATCAGGTGGTGGGGTGGATATCTCCAAAATACCCCTCTCTGAAGTAGAACGTATTGACATCATCAGGGGCAGTGACTCTGCCTTGTTTGGAGAGAGCGCTCTTGGAGGGATTGTAAATATTATTACTAAAGATCCAACTAAGCGTTTTAGTGCTGATATATCGTCAACATTTGGATCCTATGGCACAAGAGAAGTCAGGGAAGGCGTAGGCGGTCCTTTAGGTGACTCATTGGGGTTTATGCTCAACATATCCAGGAGACACTCGGATAATGACTATGAATTTGAAAACAACAATGGCACGGAAAACGATCCCTTAGATGATTTTAAAGATACAAGAAGAAACAATGCCTTTGATGATACCTCTTATATGGCAAAGCTTATAGCCAGAGGCAATTCCTGGCGCTTAAAGGCATTGGCCAGTGTATACTCCTCTCACAAGAAGATCCCAGGGATTATCACCTTTCCAACCCCAAGGGCAGAACAAGAGTTCAAGCGTGGCACCTATCATATCTCTGCTCAGGGCAAGCCCATGGATGAATTCAGCCTTGATGTGGACATTTCAAGGGTTGATCAGGATGATACCTACAAAGACCCTGATGCCCCCCTTTGGTCTGACACTGAGACCCTGTCTGACCAGATGAGTCTGGGCCTTGGGTATACAGTTGGTTATCTTCTTGTGTACCCCAGGTTTACTTATCTCGAAGAGGGCATGGACGACAGTTCCATGGGTTCGCGTACAAGATATACACGTTCAGCCCTTATGAGGCTTGATTTTGGTAGAGGGCCTTTTGAGGTGATTACTACGATCCGTAATGATAACAACTCGCAGTTTGGTTCTAAGTGGACTTACAGGTCAGGCATCTCCTGGAGCATTTTTGACTGGATAATGATCAAGGCAAATGCAGGCCAGGGTTATAGGATGCCCAGTTTCTATGAGCTTTACTATAACCATGGATTTATTGTTGGGAATCAGTCCCTTAAGCCGGAAGAGTCCTTTAGCTGGGATATCGGGCCAAGTATTGAGCACGATTATTTTGGCGTTTCTATAAATTATTTCGACACCAGATATAATGACCTGATTACCTATATCCTGCAGTCAGGCTTTTATTACAAGCCCTACAATATCAGCCGCGCCCGTGCAAAAGGCATTGAACTCTATGCATGGTTAGAGCCTGTAGAGGGTATTCGCCTATCCGGGAACTACACCTTCAATAAGATGCTTGATACCACAGGCGAGCCAAACAGAGATGGCAACCAGATTCCAGGCAAACCCCGTAACATAGCAAATGTTCAGCTCGACCTTACAAGAAACATTAAAGGCAGGCAGGTAGGCATGTATGCATCCTACAACTATACCGAGGGCAACTTTGTCACACGTGCCAATACAAAAAAACTTGGTGATAGACGGGTTTTTAACCTTGGGCTGAACTTCTATCCCATAGAGCGCCTCAGCCTTAATATTGAGGCCAGAAATGTCTTTGACAAATATGTCACTGACCTAAGGGGTTTCCCCCTAGAGGGTAGGGCCTTTTACTTTACTGCACGCATGGAGATGTGGACCAAAAAGGAGGAAAAATGAAAAAGATCACTTTGGCCCTTATATGGTTTGTCTTAATCTTGAGCCTTGGTGCATGCGATAAGGCAGGCGAACAAATGTCGCTGGGCACAGTTGCACCTGAGGCTGTCTCAGGTGGTCTTGTCATCTTAAACAACCTTGCTGAGACCATATCTGTGTTGGACTCAAGTGGAGCACTACACAACAATGTTCAGTTTACAGGCAGCTCTCCCAACCATATACTCTATGCTGATCCATACATCTATATTGTAAATTCCCTTAGCAACTCCATAGAGGTGCTCAGCGCCAAAGACCTCTCTATAATCAAGGAGATATCTGTAGGGACAGGAAAGAACCCCATGTTTGCAGCCATTATCCGTGATCATGTGCTGGCTGTGACAGAGTTTAAGGAGGGGGGTCTTGATATTGTGTATATTGACCGGGGAATAGTGAACCCCGTGGACCTCACAGAAATAAAGCTTCCCCGGGATAATAATGATGTAGCTGGGTGGTGTTATCCCTACGGGGTAGCTGTAAACAATGGCAAGATATTTGTAACGCTTGCCAACCTCACAGATTATTATGGAGGGCTTACAGCAGCAGGCCCTGGTGTAGTGGCGGTCATAGATGCCAGCAGTTATGATATCATCGAGATCATAGAGCTTAAAGGTGCTGATCCTGTATTTGCAGCGAACTTTGGCAATAAGGTTATCATTGCCTGTGCTGGTCACTATGAAGGGGACATTACATCTCCAAGGCCGAGTGGCTTTAAGGGTGATGGCACTATCGAGATAATCGATACAGAGACCCTTGTACTGGAGAGGACATATGATTTGGAAGATAGCGCGCCGTTTTCTTTCTCAATCTCAGAGGACAATATCCTCTATGCCTCAAATGCCATGGGTTCTGGCATACCGAGGGTAAACCTGGCCACTGATGATGTTATGGATAACCTTGAGCTGGATGGTCCCTTTATCTCTGCTGTGCTTGCCCCAGGAGATACCATATATGCATTAGACTTCAACAATGATCTCCTTTTTGCCCTGGATAAGGAAGGGCACGTGTTGAACACGTATCTCGTGGGAGATGGCCCCATTGCCATGCTCAGCCTTGCTGAGGTATCAGCAGAAGAGCATATCATCCCCGTGATAAAGGTGAGCCCACCTATTGCATCGCCTGGAGTAGATATAACCTTTGATGCATCTGCGAGCGTGCTTCCTGGGGGTGATTACACCTTCTCCTGGGATTTTGGTGATGGTTCTCTTTCTGAAGAAGGCATTATGGTAGTCCATGCATATAATAATCAAGATCAGTATATTGTTACCCTCACAGTCACAGATGACTCAGGCAGAACAGCAACTAAGAAGTGTACTGTATATATAGTAGAAAAATCTCCGTTTGCTACCGAGGTTATTGATTACAGCCCTGCGCCAGGTCAGTTTATAGATAATCCGCAATTTAATGATCCGGATAGAGCCCTTGGACCACCTGTAGGAGGTGGGCCTCAGTCCCCTGACAACTCATCCCAGGTAAGCCTGGGAGGCTTTGGGGGCTCGATTACCCTGAAATTTGATCACATGGTAATGGATAATCCAGAAAATCCCTTAGGCCTTGACTTCATCTTGTTTGGGAACGCATTTGGTGGTTGGGTAGAGCCTGGTGTTGTAGAGATAAGTGATGATCCCAAAGTAGAGGAAGATCCAGGTCAAGCAAAGTGGTACCTGATACCTGGAACAGCCATGGAGTCAAACACAGAAGAGCCTGTATACAGGAAGGTGGAGAAATATTATGAGGAGACAGGCGAGATATTTTATGCCTATCAGATCCCTCCTGAGACCAGTTATGTGAATCCTGACACAGGTGAAGTGAATTGGGGTTATGCAGACTTTAGCCCGGTAATGGAGCTACCTAAAGGTGCTGATCCAGTGGAGTTTTATACAAACCCAGATAATCCATACGAGGTGGGCACGGATGAAGGCTCATGCGGGGGTGATGCCTTTGACATTGCATGGGCTATAGATCCTGTAACAGGCGAGCCTGCCGGGCTTGGCAGCTTTCAGTACATAAAGATCACCACGGGAGTAGACTACTACAGTGAGACGTTGGGAGAGATCTCCACTGAGGTGGATGCAGTGGCAGATATAGGGCTGGAATATTAATTTGGCAGTACAAAAAATATATATAAGGAGGTTTTAAGATGGTAAAGAGAAATTTAGCAGTGTTTTTGGTTATGGTGGCCATTCTAGGCCTTACAGGGTGTAAGCCTGTAGCAGATGCAGGAGGGGATAAAAATATCCTTATCGACCTTGAAGTCACACTGGACGGCTCAAGATCTTTTGACTTTCTTGGCCAGGACTTAACCTATCTGTGGGATTTTGGAGATGGGTCTCCTCAGGCCACAGGTAAGGTAGTTACCCACAAGTACGATAATCTTGGAGAATATGAGGTCACCCTAACGGTAACAAATGAGAATGAGGAAACAGATAATGATAAAGCCACGATTGAGGTCATCGATTGGGAAGAGCTTGCCACCCCGATAGACGCTGATGGGCATACGATTGAAGCCCCTTTGGTGGAATTTTTGCCTGATGGGACCATGGTAGTGGTAGAAGGCAATGATGATGTTGATATAGAAGTGGCAGTAGAGACCAGCCCGGGCAGCAGAGTCTTTGAGTATGTAACGAGCATACCAGGCCAGGCAGGCACCTACAATTATGGGAGCTTTGTAGAGGTGATAGATGCTGATGAAATTCTTGTGGGCACATCTGATAAGATACATGAGGTTTATCTCGACACTGGAGATGTTGAGCTAGTTGCCGAGGTGAGCAACTACGATGCGATATTATCAGGTGATACACTCTACTTCACATGGGCTGTTTTTAATCCTGACTGGACAGCCGATGGCTTTATGAGCAGTTTAGATATTACAGATCCAGATAATACGCTTACCGACCTCGTTACAGACATCCCAGGTGCCTCGGCAGGGATATGTCTGGATGAGGATGGGAATATCTATACAGGAAATGGTTATAGTAATTATAATATTCCAAACGAGACAGGTTTGATAAAGTCATTTGCCCTGGAAGCACTACCTCTTACATGGGATGATGGCAATGCTGTTGGTGATGTCCTGAGTGCAGGCAGCCTTATATGGGCAGAGGATGGTGTCATGCTCGTAGGCGGTGGTGATATATTTGGTACGTCCGGTGATAACAATTACTTTGCTGCCCTTGATACCACAACACAGGATAAGTTGTGGGAGCTGGATCCCGATCCGGGCGATGAATCATCTTACAAGTTAAGTGCAAACAAGGACTCTGACACATTTGCTGCAAGCATATGGAACTATCCACCTTGGGGAAGTCCTAATCCTGGAGACGGCACTATTTACCTTTTGCCTTTCAGTGCCTTAGGGCTGTAAACTTTTATGGGGTACTTCAAGTACCCCATATTTATTCTATTTTGTCACTTGTACAAGGCCTGTGTTTGGCAGTGAATAATATATAAATTCGATGCCCCTTGTTCTCAAAGAGAGGTTATAGTTATATTGATCTAACCTAGCAAAAGAGATCATTTTTACATAATTTTTACATTGCATGGCCCAAATAAGTGATATTTTGTGTATTATATCAAGTCATTAGTAGGGATTAGAGGTTAGTATAATCAATATGTTTATGCGCATCTTTAAAATCTTGTGGCTCAGTCTGTGGGCTGTTCTGGCCACTATCGTCATGTTTTTACCCATAACGGGTGCCGCGATCCTTAGCTCAACAGGAAACATGGCATTTAACCTTTCAAAGGTATGGGCATGGGTTCTGCTCATAGTCACAGGGGTTCGGCCTGTGATCAAAGGCCGTGAGAAGATAAAAAAGGGTAGATCATATATCATTATCTCAAACCATCAGTCCCAATACGATATCCTTGCCCTTGTAACAAAACTTGGGATTCAATTCCGTTGGATTATTAAAAAGGAGCTACGCAAAGCCCCGCTTTTTGGTTATGCACTTTATGCATCTAAGAACATATTCATTGACAGGTCAGACACAAAACAGTCTATAGAAAGCATTAATGAAGGTCTGAAGCGTTTGCCTCCTGGCACAAGTGTTATGGTCTTTGCTGAGGGTACAAGGTCTCCTGATGGTGAGATTCATCCATTCAAAAAAGGCGGGTTTATTATGGCGATAGACAATTCTTTGCCCATCTTGCCGGTAAGTGTTAGTGGTGGCAGAAAGATCCTTCCAAAGGGGAGCCTTGTATTTTCACCTGGCCCCATAGAAGTGGTTGTAGCTGATCCCATTGATACTACAGGCTATACACGAAAAGATCTTGAAGAACTTATGCAAAGGACTAGGGATACGGTCATCGCTAATTTCAGAAAGTAAAGGGTAAGGCTAATTTTTTTGCCTCTTGATTACTTCAAGATTACTCATGATTTATAAAGATATTTAGACCTTGATGTCGCGTAGTATATATTTTTTAGATAGTTGTAATATTTTTGTACTAAAAATGAGTGCACTCCTGATAGAATCTTCAGTTTGCTAACACAAAAGCAAAAGAAGGGGTTGACAAATTGCCGAAGGCTCCTTATAGTATAAGTGAACAAATTGTTCGAAAGGAAAAACAATGTGTGATTTTATGCCGGTGTCCAGAATACAGGATGAGAATGAGAAATGGGCAATATTCGATGTTGATGGTACTCTTCTAAATGGATCTAATACTTTATACGGGATGTATTATCTGTTTCGCAAGGGCTTTTGCAGCTACCTTATCCCTTGCTTGCCTGCTGGTATGTGTCACTGCACGCCTTTGGCCTTATTGAATGCCGGATAAAGGCACGCTCCATGGAAGGATGATAGAAAATTCTCTGACATAAAGGAGAAGTTAATATGCGGAGTAAATTAAGAAGTGAGCTAATAATTAAGAGCGCTAAAAAACTGTTTACGCAGCACGGATTTCATAAGACATCGGTTGGCGATATTGCCAGTGCGATCAATCTCACGAAAGCGAGCCTGTATCATTACTTCAGGAGTAAGGAAGAAATATTTAAGGAAGTTGTTAGAGGGGAGGCGAAGGTGCTATTCTCCAGACTTCGCAATATTACGGGCACTATTGGTAGTGTGGAGGAACAATTTAGAAGTGTAGTAATTGCCCACATAAAAGAGACTCTCTCTTTTCCTCTTCTTACCAGGCTTTTCACACAGTCTCCCCAACGCCAGGCAAGTGTAGCCACCGAGTTGCGACAAGAGGTTTTTGAGCAGGAGGTTAGTCTTATTGAAGAAATTCTCACAAAGGGACAGCACGAGGGATGCTTTAATATTGCCAGACCTAAAATACTTGCGCAAGCGCTTGTGGCTGCACTTCACGGTATCGAAATGTCATCCGAATTGCAAGATGCACAAACTGCCCTGAAAAAATATATTGAGGAATTTGTTCAGGTACTGCTAAGAGGCATAGTAGGGAATGATGGAGTTACTGTAGACGGGAGTATCTCTTAAGACGGTGTATTAGGCAGGGTAGGACAATGGCAGATACAGATATGAAAGCGGAACGCAGGGTGCAGATATTAAAGGCGGCCGAGAAGTTATTTGCGCGCCACGGCTTAAAGAAAACCTCAATGGATGATATTGCAGAGGCCGTTGGGTTGGTAAAGACTTCTCTGTATTACTATTTCAATAGCAAGGAGGAGCTATTTCAGACAGTGATTCGGCACGAAAGCGAGACACTGATAAAAAGACTTCAAGCAGAAATTAACAAACATTCTTCACCGCAGCGAAAGCTACGCGCTTACTTCATTACTAGGATGGAATATTTAAAGGAGCTGGTTAACCTTTCTCAACTCACTAAAATTGCTGCGCAGGAATTATTACCGTTGGCTGAAGAGGAGCGCCACCGATTTATTGAGACGGAAAAGAAGCTTGTGTTAGAAATACTCGAAGAAGGTTCCCAAAGTAATATTTTTGAAATAGGTGACCCCGAATTTGCTGCTGTTGCAATTATCGCCAGCATGCGGGGC
The DNA here is from genome assembly GCA_021162585.1 of Deltaproteobacteria bacterium. Lineage (GTDB taxonomy): Bacteria > Desulfobacterota > Desulfomonilia > UBA1062 > UBA1062 > JAGGYK01. The sequence continues at coordinate 2,766 of JAGGYK010000135.1, read as the reverse complement.
CTGGAGCCTACGCTTCTTCTATATCAGGATAGACAATTAAGTATGGGTGATTATGAAGCAATGTTGAATGTACTTTTTTATGGAATCTTAAAGGGATAATTTTTTTTGGAACGTTATCGAATACTTATCCAATTTGTTCAAAATTTTGGAAATGAGATGAATGAAAAATGACAACGAGAGAGGTGTAAGATGAATTTTGTGTATCACTTCGTAACCTTTTCGATTTTGGGATGGATTATTGAAGTGATCTATCGCTCAGTGAATAACAGGCGACTGGTCAACCCTGGATTTCTGAAAGGGTTTTATCTTCCTATATATGGCTTTGGAGCACTATTTATCTTGGCGGGGCACACATTGTTGGCCTCTTGCAGCCTACTAATTCGAGCATTATTCTACTTTTTTACGTTAACCGGTCTCGAATTTATCACTGGGGCCGCTATTGAAAGGGTATTTCGCATCCGCCTTTGGGATTACAGCAAGCAACAATTTAATATTGGTGGTCATGTCTGTTTGTACTTTGCAATTTGTTGGACGCTGCTCGCAACACTGCTTGATTCAATGCTCGATTTTTTTATTTCCCATGCTCGGGTGTTTCGTAAGCAGTTTTATCCGGTCTCTGATATAGTTCTTGTAGCTATAGCCATGGCAATACCTATTGACTTCTCTATGAGTCTACGAAAGAGGCTAAAAGGACTCAAGTTTGATAATGAAGCAACCAAACGCGAGTTTTTTGCAATTGCCTCACCGCTCCTTGCACATCCAAGCGTAGTAAAACTTAAAGACTGCAATCACCATTTCGGCAAAACCCGCCTTGATCACGTTCTGGATGTAGCGTGGATGGCTTTTAGAATATCGAAATGCTTTTTATTAGACTGTAAAGCTACAGTAAGAGGAGCGCTTTTGCACGATCTTTTTCATTACGATTGGCTTCGAGGAGGACCCAAATGGCATGGAATTAGACATCCCCGTCTTGTATTACAAAATGCGCTGAAGGTTACGTCTCTTTCAGACAAGGAGCAGGACATTATAAAAAAACACATGTGGCCTCTAACCGTTATCCCACCGCGATATGCCGAGTCATGGGCAGTGTGCTTTTCGGACATTTACTGCTCGTGGCGCGATTACATAGTGCCCATAGTATTGTCTTTGAGAGGCAAGCGAGATGCGTGGATTCGCAGCGCCAGTTCCACTTTTCCCTCTTATGCTGCTTTGAAGGATGGTTATATAAGGAATAAGGGTGTGATTATACCTTTTTCAGAGCCGATGCACTCGGGACATTCATTGAACATATTACTCATAGATGCCCAACCACGCACATTGCCGTTTACCACATTTCGTACTCTCACCTTGCCACGCGTGGCAGGGGCAACCCCTGCAAAGCACCGCGTGCAAATCATTGATGGCAGGATGGAAAAAATCAAAATTCCTACCCACGGCGTTGACCTTGTAGGGATTACTTTTTCAACTAATAATGCTTCCTTGGCTTACGACATTGCCAGAAATGCGAAAGAGCTTGGAATAATGACCGTTGCCGGAGGCACCCACACGACAGCAGTTCCCGATGAAGTTCTTGAACACTTCGATAGTGTTCTCATAGGCGAAGCTGAAGGCGGAGCGTGGGAGAATTTATTGAAAGACGCGCAAAAGGGTTTGCTTGAAAAACGATATTTCAATGAGAAGCCGCCTGACCTCGGCAATCTAAAACCACCCCGTCTTGATCTATTGCGCTCTAAACAATACCTGCCTGCCTATCCGGTCGAAGCCACGCGCGGGTGCCCGAATCAATGCTCTTTTTGTTTCAGTAGGTATATTCATCCAACATACCGCAAGCGCCCTGTTAGTCATGTTATAGCTGATGTGGCGCGAGCTGAGGGTGCCAATATTTTCTTTATGGACGACAATCTCACTGTTGACAAAAAATATGCCAAGGAACTGTTTACAGCGCTTCGCCCCTTGAACAAACGATTATATTTTCAGATGCAACTGAGCGCTGCCGAGGACGAGGAACTTGTGCGCCTTGCCGCCGAGGCCGGCTGTAGAGGTGTATTTACAGGTCTCGAAAGCATAAATGCCGCAAGTCTTGATTCTGTCTCAAAGACATTCAATCAGGTTGAGAAGTATAAAGAACAGATAATGATTCTTGATCAACACGGCATATTTGTAGTGGGCGGTTTAATATTCGGACTTGATGGGGACAATCGTGATGTGTTTCGGCAAACCATAGGGTTTCTCAATAAGAGCAGAATATGCAGTGTTGCGGTTAACCTTGTAATTCCCTACCCAGGAACGGATTTTCACTCGCAGATGAAGGCTGAAGGCCGCTTGTTGAACTTCGATTATAAAAACTATACAGGTTACAGGCTTATCGTTTCCTCGAATGGTATGTCGTCTGAGGAATTAGAAGAAGGATACAAAAAATTTATAGAGGAATTCTACTCAGTAAAAAATGTAATTAGTCGTTTTCGAAATCAGAGACGGCCGCTTCGGCAATTGCCTATGTATGCCGCGGTTAACCTTGCATATCGTCTCCCTAGGCAGGCGAGATCCCGACCTTTTGGTAGTCAGTTATTGAAAGACATAAGGAGAAAGTTGTTATAGGGGAGCGCAAAGCTTGGACAGTGCATTAACCTTACAACTGAGAGTAGGAGTGAGGATATCCAAATGGAAATGTTAAGAAAATACGCCTATTATTCAAGCCCAATAGGAATAGGGGACGTCCATTTGCAAATCAGTTGACAGCTTAGCATATTGATGATACTGTATATC